>DATDIY010000270.1:0-14854 GCA_036520815.1 Acidimicrobiales bacterium | reverse complement strand
GGGCGCAGAGATGAGCGGCACCGACACCGGTCGATCGATGGCAGCACGACTGTCGGGTACCGGCCCGGGCGCGGGTTCCCGAGGTCCGAGGAGGTTGCTGGTCGCGCTGGTCGCGATCCTGCTCGCCAGCGTGAGCCTCGCCCTGCCGACCTCCGCGCAGGAGGTCCTGGTCCCGACGGCCGTCGCCATGACCGCCACCCCCGACACGATGCTCGTCCAGGGCGACGACGTCACCGTCAACGGCACCGGGGCGGAGCCGAACTCGTTCGTCGGCATCGCGCAGTGCCTGGCGGGTGCGACGACCTTCGACGACTGCCGCCAGGTGGCGGCCGGCACCAGCGCGACCGCGTCCGGCAACTTCGCCACCGTGATGACCCCGCAGCGCCTCCTGACCATCGCGGGCACCAGCCATGACTGCGCTGACGTCGGCGCTTGCGAGCTGGCGGCAGTCACCTTCGAGGGCGGTCCCTGGACGATCCTCGCCTCGGCCGCCATCCAGTTCGACCCGAGCGTCGCTCCGCCCCCACCCCCGACGCTCACCGCCACACCCTCGACCGGCCTGGTGCAAGGAGACACCGTCGACGTCACCGGCGCAGGCTTCACCCCGAACGGATCGACTGGCCTGATCCAGTGCGTGAACCCGACGGATCCTCCGTCGGGGTGCGACACCTCGACGGTGCGCATCTTCCAGGCCGACAGCTCCGGCAACTTCAGCGAGACGATCACGCCGGTGCGCATCCTCTCGGCCACGGATGGAACCAGCCATGACTGCGCCACCGAGGCCTGCTTCATCGCCGGCGGCTCCGTCAGCGCGAACGGCTTCGAGGCGCAGGTCAGCATCCAGTTCGACCCGAACGTGCCGCTGCCACCGCCGACGATCACAGTCACCCCCTCACAAGGACTCGAGGACGGCCAGACCGTCACGGTCATTGGCACCGGCTTCCGGCCGAACTCCGACGGCACCTTCCTGCAGTGCGGGAACCCCATTCGCGGCAGCGCCAGGATCAGCGGCAGCAACTGCGGCCCCGGCGGGGTCTGGATCGTCGGACCTGATGGCACCTTCACGCAGCAGCTGGTCGTGCACCGCTCCATCGAGACCCGGGACGGCACCATCGACTGCACCGGCACCGACCAGTGCCTCATCGCCTTCGGCAACGGATCAGGGCAGGGCGACATCGAGGTGATCGGCTTCGCTCCGGCGAGCATCAGTGGCAGCGGCGCCGCCAACGCTGTGTCGGGCGCGCCCGCCTACGCCGGCTGACGTCTTCGGGTCATCGACCAGGACCTCGTCCTGGTCCGGCCTGAGCGAGGCTCAGGGACGGGAGCGGCGGGTCGGCACCGGCTTCGACCACCACCGGCCCGAGAAGCGCCACCGGCTGGGCTCCGACTCGCTGGGGGCGGCCACGACCACCGGGCGCATGACCTCGAGGGCAGCGGCGATGGCCACCGCCTCCTCGAGGGTCGGCTCGGGCGTGATCGACGCGAGCCTGCCGGTCACAGCGGGATGTTCCCGTGCTTGCGGTGCGGGAGCTCTTCGCGCTTGGAGCGCAGCATGTCGAGACCGGCGATCAGCTTGCGGCGGGTCTCGGTCGGGTCGATGACGTCGTCGACGAAGCCCCGCTCGGCCGCGACGTACGGGTTGGCGAAACGCTCGGTGTAGTCCTCGACGAGCTCGGCGCGACGGGCGACCGGGTCGGCGGCGTCCTGCAGCTCACGGCGATAGAGGATCTCGACCGCACCGTTCGGGCCCATGACCGCCAGCTCGGCCGAGGGCCAGGCGAAGGCGAGGTCGGCGCCGATCGACTTGGAGTTCATGACGACGTAGGCACCGCCGTAGGCCTTGCGGGTGATCACCTGGATGCGGGGCACGGTTGCCTCACAGAAGGAGTAGAGCAGCTTGGCCCCGTGGCGGATGATGCCGCCGTACTCCTGGTCGACACCCGGCAGGAAGCCGGGCACGTCGACGAAGGTGACGAGCGGGATGTTGAAGGCGTCGCAGCAGCGCACGAAGCGGGCCGCCTTCTCCGAGGACTCGATGTCGAGCACGCCGGCGAGCACCATCGGCTGGTTGCCGACGACGCCGACGGTCTGGCCGTTGAGGCGGGCGAACCCGCACACGATCGAGCCGGCCCACCGGGGGAAGTACTCGAAGAAGTCGCCGTCGTCGACGACGACCTCGATGACCTTCTTCATGTCGTACGGGATGTTGGGGCTGGCCGGCATCATCTCGACCAGCTCCGGGCAGAGGCGCTCGGGGTCGTCCTCGGACACCAGCTCGGGCGGGCTCTCGAGGTTGTTCGACGGCAGGAAGGAGAAGAGGTACTTGACGTCGTCGAGGCACGCCTTCTCATCCGGAGCCACGAACGTGGCCACCCCGGACTTCGACGCATGGCTCTTGGCTCCGCCGAGCTCCTCGAGGGTGACCTCTTCACCGGTCACGGTCTTCACCACGTCGGGCCCGGTGATGAACATGTGGGAGGTCTCGTCGACCATGAAGATGAAGTCGGTCATGGCCGGGCTGTAGACCGCGCCACCTGCGCATGGGCCGAGGATCACCGAGATCTGGGGCGTGACGCCTGACGCCAGCACGTTGCGGTGGAAGATCCCGCCGTAGCTGGCGAGGGAGACCACACCCTCCTGGATGCGGGCGCCGGCACCGTCGTTGAGACCGATGAGCGGCACGCCGACGGACAGGGCGAGATCCATGACCTTGTGGATCTTCTCGGCGAACACCTCGCCGAGCGCTCCACCGAACACGGTGAAGTCCTGGGAGAAGACGAAGACCTTGCGACCGTCGATGGTGCCCCATCCGGTGATCACACCGTCGGTGTAGGGCCGCTCCTCGATGCCGCTCTCGTGGGCCCGGTGGCGGGCCAGCATGTCGAGCTCGTGGAACGACCCCTCGTCGAGGAGGTACTCGATCCGCTCACGGGCCAGCAGCTTGCCCTTGGAGTGCTGGCGCTCGACGGAGCGCTCCGAGCCGGCGTGGAGGGCTTCTTCCTTGCGCTTGGAGAGCTCCGCGAGGCGCTCGGTCATGGGGTGGTCCGACATGGCGCCAACACTACCGATGACCCCATGGGGCGACCGAATGCGGCCCGGGAGACGTAGGGTCCGCACCGTGCAGCTCCCGGTGATGCCTCCCGTGTCCCCCATGCTCGCCAAAGCCGCCGCCGCTCTCCCGGACGGTGCACAGTGGCTGTTCGAGCCGAAGTGGGACGGCTTCCGCTGCATCGTCTTCCGCGATGGCGACGAGATCGAGCTCGGCAGCCGCAACGAACGACCGCTGACCCGCTACTTCCCGGAGTTGGTCGAGGCCTTGCGGCGCGCGCTCCCCCAGCGCTGTGTGGTCGACGGGGAGATCGTGGTCGCCACCACCGACGGCCTGGACTTCGACGCCCTCCAGCAACGGATCCACCCCGCCGAGTCGCGCGTGAACCGCCTGGCGGCCGAGACTCCGTCCAGCTTCGTCGCCTTCGACCTGCTGGCGTTGGGCGACCACGCCCTCATGGACGCGCCGCTCTCCGAGCGGCGCGTCGCGCTCGAGGGAGCCCTCGCCGCGGCGATGGCGCCGGTCCACCTCACGCCGGTCACCGCCGACCGGACCCTGGCCGAGGACTGGTTCGTGCGCTTCGAGGGCGCCGGGCTCGATGGGGTGATGGCCAAGGATCTGAGCGGGCCCTATGTGCCCGACAAGCGCACCCAGATCAAGGTGAAGCACAAGCGAACGGCCGACTGCGTGGTGGCCGGCTATCGCACGCACAAGAGCGGCGACGGGGTCGGATCCCTGCTGCTCGGGCTCTACGACGACGCCGGCGACCTCCACAACATGGGAGTGGCCACCAGCTTCACAGCGGCCCGCCGCAAGGAGCTGATCGCCGAGATGGCTCCCTACGAGCGCGATGCCCTCGTCGACCACCCCTGGGGAGCCTGGGCCGAGGCGGCGGGGGCGGAGGTGGGTGACGACGGCGAGGTGACCCGGATGCCCGGCCAGGGGCACCGCTGGAACGCCAAGAAGGACATGTCGTGGTCGCCGTTGCGCCCAGAGCTCGTGGCCGAGGTCGCCTACGAGCACGTGCAGAGCGGCCGCTTCCGCCATGCCACCCGCCTCGTCCGGTTCCGCAACGACAAAGACCCGGAGGCGTGCACCTTCGAGCAGCTCGATGAGTTCGCCCCCTACGAGCTCCACAAGATCTTCGGCCTCTGACGCCCTCCCAGTGCGATACCCCGCGTGAACTGGTAGTCGAGGCGACCACCTCACGCGACAGATCCCGGTGTCAATCGGCTATGCGGTTGCCGTCGTCGTCCCAGTGGGACGCCACCTTCTTCGACGGCTGCACCCGGGGCGGCTCGCCCGGCATCTTCGGGTAGTCCGGCGGGAAGTTCATCTCTCCGCCCGGGAGGGTCTCCCAGAGCTGAAGGAGCGGATCGAGGGAGTGTGCCACCTCGTCCATGTCGTCCCACGGGTCGCCCTCGGCGGCGAGCAGCTCCGGAACGGTCGTGAGGTTGAGCGCCGCCGGGTCGTCGACCGACGCCAATCGCTCCCAGGTCACCGGGGTCGAGACGGGCGCACCCGGCCGGGCCCTCAGGCTCCATGCGCTGGCGATGGTGCGGTCGCGGTTGTTCTGGTTGAAGTCGACGAACACGCGCTCTCCCCGCAGCTCCTTCCACCACTCGGTCGTCACCCCGCCGTCGCGCCGCTCGAGCTCGCGCCCGAAGCCGATGGCGGCGTGGCGCACCTCCTCGAAGGTCCAGCTCGGCCGAATGCGGACGTAGATGTGAACGCCCCGGTTGCCGCTGGTCTTCGGGTAGCCGCGGATGCCCAGGTCGGCGAGCAACTCCTGGGCGACCGCGGCCACCCGGCGGACGTCGGTGAACGTGGTGCCCGGCTGGGGGTCGAGGTCGATGCGCAGCTCGTCGGGGTGATCGACGTCGGGCCGCCGCACGGGCCACGGGTGAAAGGTCAGGGCCCCCATCTGCGCAGCCCACACGATCACGGCCGGCTCCGTCGGGCACAGCTCGTTGGCGGCCCGTCCGCTCGGGAACCGGATCTGGACGGAGTCGACGAATTCGGGCGCGCCCTTCGGTAGGCGCTTCTGGTAGAAGCCGTCGCCGTCGTCGCCGTAGCCCGTCGACAGGCGCATGCCGTCGCGGTAGCCGTCCGGCCAGCGCTCCAGGGCCGTGGGCCGCTCGCCCACCGCTCGCACCATCGGCGAGCCGACCGCGGCGAAGTACTCACACACCTGGAGCTTGGTGATGGTCGGGGTCGACGTGGTGGCCTCGTAGATGACCCGGTCCGGGTTGGTCACCTTGACCTCCCGACCCGACACCTCCACCGTCGTGAACGGGCTGGCCATCTCCACACGCTAGGCAGGACCCGACGAGCGCCGACATTCACAGCCGATTCACGTCAACGACGTGTGTCGACCCGGCTGGACGCCTACCCTTGGAGCGTTCATCAGGTCGTGCCGGTGTACGCGCCGGAGGAGATCTCGGTATGCCCAGTGGTTACGAATGGCTCATCGTCCTCGCCGTCATCGCCCTCCTTTTCGGCGGCGCGAAGCTCCCGAAGCTGGCCCGATCGTTGGGTTCGGCAAAGGGTGAGTTCGAGAAGGGCCTGAAGGACGGCCACCAGGCGTCGACCGAGGCGAAAGCCGCGGACGCCGAGGCCGCCGCCGATCCCAAGGTCGCTGAAGCCGAGGCTCGCGCCGTCGCCGCCGAAGCCGACGCCGCCCGCCTCAAGGCCGAGGCCGACGCCGCGAAGGCTCGGGCCGAGGCCGAGGCCGCCAAGCGGGCTGCGGAGTCCTGACCTGCGAACCGTGACCGCCGGTCACGGACACATGCTCGATCCGACCGGCCGGGGCGTCAGCCCCCGCTTTGTCGCGTCGTAGCCAGCTTCTCGGCCCGGACCGCCAGGTTGGGCGCGTCGAGGGAGTCGACCAGCGAACGGAACCCCGCGGTCGGACCGGTCCAGCGCAGCTCCTCGACGTCGGTGACGGTCGGGGCGTCCAGCTCGACGGTGGCGATCCTCCGGAACAGCAGGGCCAGGTCGAAGTCCGACTGGAGCGTCGCCGCCAACTTGGCTGCCCCGCGCACCGACACACCCCAGTCGGTGGCGGCGGCCGGGATGTCCTCGAGGTGCGGGAAGGTGGCCAGCACTCCGGCCGCGGACTTGGCTCCCCACCCCGCCAGGCCCGGGAAGCCGTCGGCGGAGTCGCCGACGAGAGCGAGGTAGTCGGGGATCGAGCTCGGGGCCACTCCGAAGCGCTCCTGCACTCCTGCGGCGTCGAACATCACGCCCTTGCGACGGTCGAGTTGCACCACCCGGTCGCCGACGACGCACTGGCCGAGGTCCTTGTCCGGGGTGCAGATCCACACCCGGTCGACGCGAGCGTCGGCCGCGGCGACGGCGGCGGCAGCAGCCATGGCGTCATCGGCCTCGTACTCCACCATGGGGAACACGGTGAAGCCGGCGGCTTCCAGCGCGTCCTCGAGGAGCCCGAACTGCCCGAGCAGCTCGGGGGGCATCCCGGCACTCGACTTGTAGCCCTGCCAGAGGTCGTTGCGGAACGACTCGATCACGTGGTCGGTTGCGATCCCGACGTGGGTCGCCCCGTCCTCGAGCAGACCCAGCATCGATCCCACGACGCCGCGGGTGGCCGCCACCTCCCGGCCCTCGGAGGTGAGGTGGGACGGCAGGGCGAAGTGGTAGCGGAAGATCTCGTAGGTGCCGTCGACGAGGTGGACGTCCATGACGGCGAGCCTCCCACAGGTCGTGCGCGACCGGCCTGCCCCGGCGCCGTCGCCACGCGGTTGCTCGTCTCGCTAGTCTCCGCAGACACGCCGGAGCCGGCGACGCGACCTCGAGAAGGAGCAACATGAGCGAACACGATGTGATGGGACCGGTCGACTTCGTGCTGCTCGAGTTCCAAGGCGACAGATTGGACGGATCGGCTGGCGCCGCCCTGCTCGACCTCGTCGACCGTGGAATCGTCAGCATCCTCGACCTCCTCGTCATCCAGAAGGAAGCCGACGGCACCTTCAGCGGCATCGAGATCAGCGATCTCACCGCCGACAGCCTGGGCGGCATCGCCGTGTTCGCCGGCGCCCGCTCCGGGCTGCTCGGCGACGACGACCTCGCCGAGGCCGCCGACGCCCTCGAGCCGGGCACGACGGGCGCCGTGATCGTCTACGAGAACACCTGGGCCCGTCCCTTCGTCGCCGCCGCCCAGCGCGCCGGCGCCCAGCTCGTCGCCAGTGCCCGCATCCCCGCCGACGTGGTCAACGAGGTGCTCGACGCCCTCGATGCCACCGACTGATCGGAGACATCACATGCCCGGACTCCTTCGAGGTGTCGCCCGCACCGCTGTCGTCGCCGGAACCGCCACCGCCGTCAGCGGTCGTGTGTCCCGTCGCCAGGCCGAGAAGTACAGCTCCCGCGACGCCCAGATCTACGCCGACCGCGACGCGGCCTACCAGCAGCAGACGGCGGCCGCTCAGCCCGCTCCCGCCGCTCCCCCGCCCCCGCCGGAGGCACCGGCGGAGAGCAACATGATCGAGCAGCTCAAGCAGCTGGCCGAGTTGCACACCCAGGGGATCCTCACCGACGACGAGTTCGCCGCCCAGAAGGCGAAGCTCCTCGGCTGACCCGGTCGGTCGTAGTCGACCGACCTGAAGGATCGGCCGGGAAAGGGCACCGTGATCGAGCAGGTCCAACGCTGGGTCCCGGGTGTCCGGACCGTCCGCACCTACCAGCGGGTCTGGCTGACCCGGGACCTCGTCGCGGGCGTGGTCCTGGCCGCCATCCTCGTGCCCCAAGGGATGGCCTACGCCGAGTTGGCCGGGCTCCCGGCCGTCACCGGCCTGTACACGACGATCACGTGCCTGATCGGCTACGCGCTGTTCGGCCCGTCGAAGGTGCTGGTCCTGGGGCCGGACTCGTCGATCTCGCCGATGATCCTGGCCGCCATCACCCCGCTGCTCGTCGCCGACGATCCGACCACGGCGGTGGTGCTCGCCGGGATGCTGGCGGTGATGGTCGGCCTCATCGAGGTGGGCCTGGGCCTCGGGCGACTTGGCTTCGTCGCCGATCTCCTCTCGAACGAGGTGCAGATCGGCTACCTGAACGGGCTCGCCATCACCATCGTCGTGAGCCAGCTGCCCAAGCTCTTCGGCTTCTCGACCGACGCCGACGGGTTCTTCGACGAGATCTCCGAGTTCGTCTCGAACCTCGACGCCACGGTCGGCGCCGCCCTCGCCGTGGGGGTGGGTGTGCTGGTCGTGCTGTTGGTGTTGCCGCGGTTCACCCGCCGCATCCCCGCGGTGCTGGTTGCCGTCGTCGGCGCCACCGTCGTGTCCTCGTTGTTGTCGCTCTCCGAGCACGGCGTCGACACCGTCGGCACCCTCCCCCAGGGATTCCCGACGCCGTCCGTGCCATGGACGTCGTTCGAGGACGTCGGCCTACTGCTCCTCGCCGCCGTCGGCATCACCCTGGTCAGCCTCACCGACACCATCGCCACGGCCACGGCGTTCGCCGCCCGCCGCGGCGAGGAGATCGACCCCAACCAGGAGATGGTCGGCATGGGGGCCGCCAACCTGGCCGCAGGGTTCTTCCAGGGCTTCGCCATCTCGACCAGCACGTCGCGCACGGCGGTGGCCGAGCAGTCCGGAGCCAAGTCACAACTGACCGGCGTCGTCGGGGCGGGCATCGTCGTCGTGCTGCTCGTCTTCCTGAACGGCCTTGTTGCCGACCTCCCTCAACCCGCCCTGGCCGCGGTGGTGATCGCCGCCGCCATCTCGCTCACGGACCTGGCCACCCTCCGGCGCTACTGGCGGGTCCGCCGCAGCGCCCTGCTCCTGTCGCTCACCGCCTCCCTCGGCGTGATCCTGTTCGGAGTCCTGCAGGGGATCCTCGTCGCCATCGTCCTCGCGGTGCTGCTGTTCTTCCATCGCAGCTGGTGGCCCCACGGTGCCGTCCTCGCCCACACCCCGGGCGTCGAGGGATGGCACAGCCTCGAGGACTTTCCCGACGGACGAGAAGAGCCAGGCATCATCGTGTACCGCTGGGAGGCGCCGCTGTTCTTCGCCAACGCCGGATCGTTCCGCCGCGAGGTGCAACGGCTGGCGACGCGCCCGGGCACCGAATGGATCATCATCCAGTGTGAGGCGATCACCGACATCGATGTCACCGCCGCAGCAACTCTCGAATCCCTCGACCGGGAACTGAACCAGGAGGGGATCCACATGGCCTTCGTGGAGATGCGCAGCCGCCTGAAGGACATGGCCCTTCGCTACGGGCTGCTCGAGACCCTCGACGCCGACCACTTCTACCCGAGCATGGAATCGGCTCTGTCCGCCATCCGTGCGCACCCCGCCATCGAGGACAACCCCGATGGCGTATGAGCGGAGACCCCGATGACCGACACTCCCGCCACCGACACCCTGATCGTTCCCCATGTCCCCGTCGCCCAACGAGCCGAGGAGGGCAAGGCACTGCGCCAGCGCATGCCCCGACGGGCGCTCGGGGACTGGAGTCCAGCCCCCGACCGGGACCCGATCGGGATCCTCACCGCCCAGGAGGAGCGTCGCCTCCAGGACCTCGTGCAGCTCCGCCGCGAACGGATGGCCGCCTCGCCCTTCGCCTTCTTCCGTGGCGCCGCCGCTGTCTTCTCGGCCGACCTCGCACCCTGCCCCCGTTCCGACATGCGGGTGCAGCTCTGCGGCGATGCGCACCTCGCCAACTTCGGTGGCTTCGCGTCACCCGAGCGCAGCCTCGTCTTCGACATCAACGACTTCGACGAGACGCTCCCCGGGCCGTTCGAATGGGACGTCAAGCGGCTGGCCGCCAGCTTCGAGGTGGCGGCCCGGGCCAACGGCTTCGACGAACCGGTGCGACAGGCCATCCAGCGCACGCTCGCCCGCGCCTACGCGTCGGCGATGAGGACCTTCGCCGGAATGGACCACCTCGATGTCTGGTACCTGCGCGTCGACGCCGACGAGTTCATCCGGACGAAGTCCTCGGAGGTCTCCCCGGAGGTGATCGAGCGCGTCCGGGCCCGGCTCCAGAAGGCGAAGAGCAAAGATCGGATGAAAGCGCTTCGCCGGCTCACCGTCTCTGACGGGGGCGAGCTCCGGTTCGCCAGCGACCCTCCGGTGCTCCAGCCCATTTCCGAGCTCATGGACGGCTCCCAGACCAACCAGCTGTTCGGGGTCATCCACCACGCGCTTCGCAACTACCGCCGCAGCCTGCAGCCCGACCGGCGCTACCTGCTCGAGCAGTACCGGTTCGCCGACCTGGCCCGCAAGGTCGTCGGGGTGGGCAGCGTCGGCACCCGCTGCTGGGTCGCGCTCCTGCTCGGCCGGGAGAGCGGCGACCCGCTGTTCCTGCAGATCAAGGAGGCGGAGCGCTCGGTGATGGAGCCCTACCTCGGCCGCTCGATGTACGAGCAGCAGGGCCGCCGAGTCGTCGAGGGCCAGCGCATGCAGCAATCGGCGAGCGACATCTTCCTCGGATGGGAGCGGGTGCGGATGCTCGACGGCACCACCCGGGACCACTACTTCCGTCAGCTGTGGGACTGGAAGGTGTCGGCCGCGATCGAGACCATGGATGTCGAGCTCCTGACCCACTACTCCGAACTGTGCGCCTACACGCTCGCCCGGGCCCACGCCCGCAGCGGAGACAGCGTCGCCATCTCGGCCTACCTCGGCAATGGCAAGGTGCTGGGCGAGGGCATGACCGAGTTCGCCGCGCTCTACGCCGACCAGAACGAACGCGACCACGCCGAGGCGGTGGCCCGCTGGTTCGACGGAGTCGTGCCCACGCCCGGGTAGGACGGCGCGATCAGTTGAAGAAGTTGTCGACGCCGGTCACCTTGCAGGTGATGTCCTCTGGAGGGTCGACGAGGGTGGTCAGCTCCCAGGGCTCGGTGTCGTCCTCGGCGACCTCGACGAACTTCGTCGACTCCGCGAGAAGGTCCTTGGTGTCCGAGGAACGGATCTCCCCGGTGATGACGAAGTTCATGCCCCGACCGGCCGTGTTCTCGATCGTCCCCGCGAAGGTGACGAAGCCGAATCGGTCGATCTTGCAGGCGTCCGGCGGCGTGGTCAGCTCGTAGTCCGAGGAGTCGGCCGTACCGGCGGTCAGGTCGCTGCTCGACTCGTCGTCGTCGGCGACGATGATCGCCACGATGACCGCGATCCAGAGCAGGACCCCGATGATGCCGAGCACCAGGCCGGCGATCGCCATCCCCTTGCCGGAGCCGGTCTCCGCTGCCTTCTTCATTCCGAGCGCGCCGAGGACGATCGCGGCGATGCCGGCGAGCGCGCCGAGGCCGAAGCACAGCACCGCGATGATGCCGAGGACCAGCGCCGCGATCGCCAGACCGTTGGTCGGCTTCGGGGGACCGCCCGGCGGCGCCGGCACGTAGGGAGTCGCCGGCGGGTAGCCCGGGGGTGGCGGGGCGAACGACGGCGGAGGGCCGGCAGGACCCGACGGAGCGGGCGCGAACCCTCCCGGAGGAGGCGGCGGCGTGAAGCCACCCGGGGGCGGGGGCGAAGTGGGCCCACCCGGAGGCGGCGTCGGGGGCGACGGCGTCGGGGGCGGCGGGGGCGGCGTCGGGGGCGCCGGCTCGCCATCAGGTGGGGTGGGATCGCCCTCCGGCGGCGTGGTGTCGGACATGCGGCCTCCCGGGCGTCGAAGAGCTCAGGTCCTGCGACCCGATGGGCCGGACGTTAGCCCCGGGCCGGTTCCGACCAGCCGGATCGCCTCGGCCCCGCGACCATCGCGTCAGGACGGCGGACCAGCTGCCTCGAGGTCGCCCAGCTCGGCCCGCACGAGGGTGCGGTAGAGGTCGGCGTAGAGGCCGTTGCGAGCGAGCAGGTCGTCGTGGCGACCTCGCTCCACGATGCGGCCCTCGTCGAGGACGAGGATCTGATCCGCGTCGATGATGGTCGAGAGTCGGTGGGCGATCACGAACGCGGTGCGGCCGGCGAGCGCCACCGCGAGCGCCTGCTGCACGAGCGACTCGTTCTCCGAGTCGAGATGGCTGGTCGCCTCGTCGAGGATCACCACGGCCGGATCCTTCACGAGCACCCGGGCGATGGCGAGGCGCTGGCGCTCGCCGCCGGAGAGGCGGTGGCCACGCTCGCCGACGACCGTGTCGTAGCCGTCGGGGAGCCCCATGATCACGTCGTGGATCTGGGCGGCGCGGCAGGCCTCCACCAGTTCCCGGTTGGATGCCTCGGGGCGGGCGTACCGGAGGTTCTCGGCGACGCTGTCGTGGAACAGATGCGGATCCTGCGACACGACACCGACAGCCGCTCGGAGCGAATCGAGCGTGAGATCGCGCACGTCGTGACCGTCGATGCGGACCGCTCCCTCGCTGACGTCGTACAACCTCGGGATCAGCGAGCTAAGCGTCGTCTTCCCGGCGCCGGACGGGCCGACGAGGGCCACCAGCTGGCCGGGGTCGACGTGGGCGGTGACGTCGTGGAGGACCTCGGCGCCAGGGCCGTCGTCGATCGCGCCGCTGGTGCCGATCTCGAGCGAGCGGAGGGAGATCTCGGCGCCGGACGAGTAGCGGAAGGTGACGCGCTCGAGGTCGATCTCTCCTCGCGGTGACACCAGGTCGATCGCACCGGGGCGATCGGTGAGCGGGTTGGCCAGATCGAGGACCTCGAAGACCCGGTCGAACGACACCATGGCGGTCATCACGTCGACCCGGGCGTTCGACAGCTGGGTGAGCGGGTCGTAGAGACGGGTCACGAGCGCGGCGAGGGCGACGAGGGTGCCGAGGCTGATGGTCTCGGAGATCACCAGCTGACCACCGAGCCAGTAGACGAGCGCGGTGCCCAGCGAACCGACGAGGGCGAGGGCGATCATGAAGGTGCGGCTGTACATCGCACTCCTGATCCCGATGTTCCGGACCCGGCCGGCGCGGTCGCTGAATGCCTCCGACTCCCGCCGGCGGCTCCCGAACAACTTCACGAGCAACGCGCCCGAGACGTTGAAGCGCTCCGTCATCTGCGTGTTCATCGCCGCGTTCAGGTCGAAGCCCTCACGGGTGATCGCCGAGAGCCGCCGGCCCACCCGTTTGGCCGGGATGATGAACACCGGGAGGACCAACAGCGCGAGGAACGTGATCCGCCACTCGAGGGCGATCATGGCGACCAGCGTGGTGCCGAGGACGATGATGTTCGAGACGACCGACCCGAGCGTCGTGGTGACGGCCCGTTGGGCGCCGATGACGTCGTTGTTCATCCGGCTCATGAGGGCGCCGGTCTGGGTGCGGGTGAAGAAGCCGATCGGCATGGCCGACACGTGGTCGAACAGCTTCACCCGCAGGTCGTAGATGAGCCCCTCCCCGATGCGGGAGGAGTAGAAGCGCTCGACGAACGACAGGGCGGCGATGGCGAGCGCGGCCACGACGGCGAGCGCAGCCAGCACATGGAGCATCGAGCGGTCGCCCTCCGCGATCGCCACGTCGATGATCCGCTTGAAGAGGAAGATCGGGACGAGCGCGAGGACCGCCTCGGCGACGATCACCACCACGAAGATGACGATCGCCCGGCGGTAGGGGCGGGCGAAGGCGAGTACCCGACGGGCGGTGCGCCGGTTCAGCTTCTTGCCGGCGACCTGGCTCGGATCCGAGCCCATCATCATGTGCATCGAGGCGGGTGGTCTCATGTCGCCGTCAGGCTACGGCGACGAGGCGTCGGTGCCGCGGGGTGATGTGGCGGAGAGTGTGGGATTCGAACCCACGGTGAGCCGAAACCCACAACGGCTTTCGAGGCCGCCCCATTCGTCCGCTCTGGCAACTCTCCGTCGGCGACACTAGTGGCCCCTCCGAGAGACCGGCGAACCGCGAAAGCTCAGCGCTTACCAGCGAAGAACGTGGTGAGAAGCGCGGCGCACTCCTCCGCTCGGACGTCGACGGTGGTGGCGAACTCATGGTTCAGGCGAGGGTCCGCACCCAGGTGGTAGAGCGAGCCAGCAGCCCCGGCGTCGAGGTTGCGGGCACCGAACACGAGACGAGCGACGCGGGCGTTGACAAGGGCACCGGCGCACATCGGGCAGGGCTCGAGGGTGACGGCGAGGGTGGCACCGTCGAGCCTCCAGGAACCGACGGCGGCCGCCGCGTCTCGTAAGGCGAGGATCTCGGCGTGCGCCGTCGGATCGCCCGTGAGCTCGCGCTCGTTGTGGCGCCGCGCGACCACGACGCCGTCGACGACCACGACCGCTCCGATGGGCACGTCGCCGTGCCCGGACGCGGCTCGGGCCTCGTCGAGTGCGAGGCCCATGAGCTCGGCATCGTCGGGCCCGGTCGCCATGTCCGGGACCCTACGTGGCGGAGGGAGTGGGATTCGAACCCACGGTGAGTTTCCCCACACACGCTTTCCAAGCGTGCCGATTCGGCCGCTCTCGCACCCCTCCAAGGGTGTCCCGTCGGCGAACCGGCCGGGCGCTGGAGCGGACAGGGTATCCTCTCCGCCGGCCCGCTCTCGCGTGTGGCGGTCGGGCCCTGTGCAATCGGGACTCGTGAACCGAGTCAGGGCCGGGAGGCAGCAGCTCTCAGCGGGATCCCCGATGTGCCGCAGGTCGTCTGACCGTCACACGGGGGAGCGGGCCCCTCCGCGCCCCACCCTCGTCCACGCCCCCTCGCGCTCGCACCCCCCGGCGCTCGCACCCCCCGCGCTCGACCCCCCCCCCTCGAAGCTGGCTCACCTCACGACGCCGGCCCCTCGCCGATCGAGCCGACTTCCACAGGCAACCCACGAAGCGGGCTCACCTCACGACGCCCGCCCCTCGCCGATCGAGCCGACTTCCACGGGCAACCCACGAAGCGGGCTCACCTCACGA
>DATDIY010000269.1:0-3910 GCA_036520815.1 Acidimicrobiales bacterium | reverse complement strand
CGCGACCTCGCCCTCGTGGCGGTCGAGGACCTGGACAGACCCGCGCTGGCGGTGCGGGCCGGCACCGCGGCCGACGGCGCCATCGGCGGGGTCTTCGGACATCCGGGTGGGGAGCCGTTGCGCATCGCCCCGTACCGGGTCGCCCGCTCCCTGACGGCGACGGGGCGCGACATCTACGGCAGCGGCGAGACCGCGCGCGACGTCCTGGAGCTCGCCGCCAGCCTGCGTCCCGGCGACTCTGGGTCCCCGCTCGTCGACCCCGAAGGGATGGTGGTCGGCGTGGCCTTCGCCGTGGCCCGCGACCGATCCGACGTGGCCTACGCCTTGGCGCCGTCAGAGCTGCAGGCGGTGCTCGACGGCCGCTCGGCGGAGGCTGTCCCGACCGGTGGCTGTCTGACCTGAGCCGCTGTCATCCCCGCCCGCCGGCTCCGCCGGACCCCCCCAAACGCGAACCTGCCCGCGATCTGCACGCCAGGGCGTGTGTATCGCGGGCAGTATCGGGTTGGGGCGGATCGCAGCGACGCCTCAGGGCGTCGAGTTCACTCGACCTCGATGAAGATGCACTCGCCGGGGCATTCCTCGGCGGATTCGATCACGGCGTCGAGCTGACCGTCGGGGATGTTGGCGAGACCGGCGGCGCCACCCGGATCGGAGAACACCTTGTCGCCCTCCTTGACGTAGGCCAAGCCATCGTCGAGCAGGGTGAACACGTCAGGGGCGATCTCCTCGCAGAGTCCATCGCCGGTGCAGAGATCCTGGTCGATCCAGACCTTCATGTTGCCTTGTCACCTCTTCGTGAGGGGGAGTTCGAAAGGGTTGCTCGAAAAGTTGCTCAGCTTGTGTGTCGGGCGCGCGGGGCGCCGCACTTGAGCCACTGTAGTGCGCTGGCGGATAAACACGGGCTCTCCGGAGGAAAAGAGACAGAGGGCGGGGGCCTGTGACCGGCGACCCCGCCGCCCGACGCCTCCGGCGAATGCGGTCGAGGCCCGATGCTGACCTCGATGTTTCGCGCCGTGGCGGGACGGTTACGGGATGGCGACGCTGCGTTACGTCCCGTCGATTGCCCACCTCATGCGAGGGGTCGCACGGTAGGGTCGCCAGCAGTTGAACGAGGAGGTGGTTGCCGTCAGCCCCCACGACGACGAAGCCAGCCAGGAGCCCGAGCTCGCCGAGGTCGAGGACCTCCACGAGCAGCTCCGTGTCCTGGAGGACGAGGTCGCGTCACTGCGGCGCCGTCTGCAGGACGCACCCAAGCGCGTGCGGACCCTCGAGGAGCGCCTGCTCGAGACCAAGGGTCAGCTCGCCCAGGCGGTGAACCAGAACGAGAAGTTGACCTACACCCTGCGCGAGGCGCGCGAGCACATCGCCGCCCTTCGGGAGGAGGTCGAGAAGCTCACCCAGCCGCCGGCCGCCTACGGCACGTTCCTCGGACGCAACGACGACGGCACGGTCGACGTCTTCTCCGGGGGCCGCAAGATGCGGGTGTCGCTGCACCCCGAGGTCGACGTCGACGAGCTGGCGCGCGGCGCCGAGGTCGTGCTCAACGAGTCGCTCAACGTGGTGCTGGCACGTGCCCCCGAACGCACCGGTGAGATCGTCACGTTCAAGGAGATGCTCGACGACGGTCACCGGGCGATGATCGTCGGTCGGGCCGACGAGGAGCAGGTCGTCGAGCTCAGTGAGGACCTCCTCGGCGTGAAGCTCCGCTCCGGTGACTCGGTGCTGCTCGACCCCCGGGCGGCGCTGCTGCTCGAGAAGCTTCCCCGACCCGAGGTCGAGGAGCTCGTCCTCGAGGAGGTGCCCGACATCTCCTACGCCGACGTCGGCGGCCTCGACAGCCAGATCGACGCCATCATGGACGCCGTCGAGCTGCCGTTCCTGCACCAGGACCTCTTCAAGGAGCACAAGCTCCCCGCACCCAAGGGCATCCTTCTGTACGGCCCGCCGGGTTGCGGCAAGACGCTGATCGCCAAGGCCGTCGCCAACTCCCTGGCCAAGAAGGTGGCCGAGGTGTCCGGCGACAAGGAGGCCCGCAGCTACTTCCTCAACATCAAGGGCCCGGAGCTGCTCAACAAGTACGTCGGAGAGACCGAGCGCCAGATCCGTCTCGTGTTCGAGCGGGCCCGGGAGAAGAGCGAGGAGGGGTGGCCCGTCATCGTCTTCTTCGACGAGATGGACTCGCTGTTCCGCACCCGCGGCACCGGTATCAGCTCCGACATGGAGTCCACGATCGTCCCCCAGCTGCTCGCCGAGATCGACGGCGTCGAGACGCTCAAGAACGTGATCGTGATCGGTGCCTCGAACCGTGAGGATCTCATCGACCCGGCGATCCTCCGCCCCGGCCGTCTCGACGTGAAGATCAAGATCGAGCGGCCCGACGAGGGCGCCGCGGCACAGATCTTCGCCCGGTACCTCACCGCGGATCTCCCGCTCGCGGCATCGGTCGTGGAGAGCCTCGGTGGCGGCGACGCCGAGAAGGCCGTGCGGTCGATGATCGAGTCGACCGTCACCGAGATGTACCGAGACGACGAGATCAACCAGTTCCTGGAGGTGACCTACCAGAACGGTGACAAGGAGGTCATGTACTTCAAGGACTTCTCGTCGGGCGCCATGATCGAAAACATCGTCCGGAGGGCGAAGAAGCTCGCCATCAAGCGGCTCCTGGCCACCGGTGAGAAGGGCATCCGGGTGGAGGACCTCACCGAGTCGATCCACCAGGAGTACAAGGAGCACGAGGATCTCCCCAACACGACCAACCCCGACGACTGGGCCAAGATCTCGGGCAAGAAGGGCGAGCGGATCGTGTACATCCGCACGCTGGTCAAGAAGCCCGACACCGACCCGGAGGGCGGCCGTGCCATCGAGCGCGTCGCCACCGGCCAGTACCTCTGATCTCACCGAGGGTGGTCGCCCCCGTCCCGGGCGACCGCCCCTGCGGTCAGTAGGCTGACCGCGTGGCCATCCACAAGATCTGCGGGATCGAGACCGAGTACGGCATCGTGCTCCGTGGCACCGACGACCCGAACCCGATCGCGGCCTCGTCGATACTCATCAACTCCTACCTGCACGAGCTCGACCGACGGCAGGGCCGCGGACCGGAGAGCTCGAAGGTCGGGTGGGACTTCGAGGACGAGCAGCCGGGCACCGATGCGCGTGGTTTCTCGCCGCTCGGGGCGACGGCCCCGGAGGTCGAGACCCACCTGGTGAACGCCGTGCTCACCAACGGGGCGCGCTACTACGTCGACCACGCCCACCCGGAGTGCTCCACCCCGGAGTGCGCCGACGCCCGCTCGATCGTGGTGTTCGACCGCGCCGCCGAACGCATCCTCCAGGTCTCCATGGAGGCCGCCGCCCGACTCCTGCCCCCGGGCCAGGAGATCGTCATCTACAAGAACAACTCCGACGGCAAGGGCAACTCCTACGGCTGCCACGAGAACTACCTGATGGACCGCCAGGTCCCGTTCGGGCGGATCGTCAGCCACATCACGCCGCACTTCGTCACCCGCCAGATCTTCTGCGGGGCGGGGAAGGTGGGCTGCGAGGCCGGGCTGGGGCCCGACGAGGTGCCGTACCAGATCAGCCAGCGAGCCGACTTCTTCGAGGAGGAGGTCGGACTCGAGACCACGCTGAAGCGGCCGATCGTGAACACGCGCGACGAGCCCCACGCCGACGCCCAGAAGTACCGCCGCCTGCATGTGATCATCGGCGACGCCAACCTGTCGGAGGTCGCCACCTTCTTGAAGGTCGGCACCACCGCGATCGTGCTGGCGATGATCGAGGACGACGTGCTCCCGCGGGAGTTCACGTTCGCCGCCCCGGTGAGCGCGCTGCGACGGGTCAGCTACGACCTCGGCCTGCGGAACCCGATCGTGCTGGCCGACGGCAGCACCGTCACCGCCCTCGAGGTGCA
>DATDIY010000268.1:0-7155 GCA_036520815.1 Acidimicrobiales bacterium | reverse complement strand
TTCCGCGAAGGTCACCTCGTAGAGGCGCTCGATCAGCTCGACCACCACCCATGCCTGCGAGGTGAGGTGGAACTGGAGCCGGCTCCCCGGTTCCCAGTCGAGACGCCACTTGGCGAACGCCTCCAGCCGGGCGTCGCGGCTGAGCATCTTCGGATAGCCCAGGGGAGCGAAGGGGAAACCCGCCGAATGGGTCAGCACCTGCTCCAGGGTGACGACCTCCTTCCCGTTGGTACCGAACTCGGGCACCAGCTCCGCGATCCGCTGATCGGCGGTGAGCACGCCATCGTCGAACGCCTTCCAGACCGCGGCGGCAACCACGTTGCGCCCCACCGATTGCAGGATGTACCGACTGTCGTTGCTGGCATCGCCGAAGGTAGAGAAGGCAACCAACTTGCCTCGGGCCGCAACGGCCACCTGCACACTGGGCAGGAGACCGCTCTCGACCTCGACCTTGGCCCGCGCGAGGAAGACGTCGAGCTTCCGAGGATCGATCCCTACTTCCTCGGGATCCGCGAGCTCGGTCGAGAACAATCGCAACGTCATCTCAGTCTCCTCACGACTCTGACGGTATTGAGCGGACTGGTGTGGCCTCAGGTGTCAACCGTCCCGCCGGCCCCTCGGACGGCGCATCACATGAGCGTTCGTGCGTGTTCCTCCGAGGGCTTCGCACCGTCGAAACTTCGGATCATGTTCTGCTGGACGGCCGTGGCCAGTAGCCGGCCGTCTCGGCTGAAGACGTCGACTTCGCCATAGGACCGGCCGCGTCCGGCATACGGGCTCGCGTTGGCCAGAAGCACCCACTCGTCCATATGGGCCGGCTCGTGGAAGGTGATCATGTGGGACAGGACCGAGGTGGACAGCTCGGTGTGCACGAGGTTTCCGCCCAAGCCGGCGTGGGGCAACAGCGCAGTTCGCACCAGGAACCCGTTGGTCGCGTAGGCCAGCACGGCCTGGTTGCTGACCTCGTCGTCGGGCACCCCTCGGGTCCGGGTCCACAGGTGCAGCTCGGCGGCGTCAGTGGCGAGGTCGGGATCTCCGGTGTCGATCCCACCGACCACCCTCAGCTCCGAGCCCGGGAAGACCTTCTCGACGAGCCCGAACGGCGGTGAGTCCTCTGGCCCCGCCACCTCGGGCATCGCCCGGCTGTGGCGGATGACGTCACTGTCGTCGATATCGAGCAGAACGAGCGAGCGCACGCAGAGACGACCGTCCTGAAGGGCAGTCACCGTTTCGCTGGCGAACGACCGACCGGAGTGACCTGTCTCGGCGCTCAGCTCGAGCGCTGCGCTGACCCGCGCCGCTCGCGCGAACACCGTCTGGATCGTCCGCACCTTCTTTCCCGGATGGCGCAAGGCGGCCACGACGATTGACTGAGCAAGAACTTGGCCCCCGAAGACGACGTCGCGCTCGGCCGGATCCCCGACGTTCACGACCGAGTAGCGGTCGCCACCCAGCGGCAGGACCTGGAGCACGTCCCGGCCGTCGCCGGATCCGGTCTCGGTGCTCACCGGGTCACCGTCGTGAACAGCTCGGCGGGCCCGGCTGCCGTGATCTGTCGACCGAGCTGGCGACGCCACTCCCGGGCCGGGCCGTACTCGTGGCGCCAGGCCCAGAGGCGGCGAGACAATTGCTGCAACGGGTACTCGCGGGCGACGCCCATCGCTCCGTGGGCTTGGTGCGCGGCGCGGGTCGCCTCGACCGCAGCAGCATCGACGACCAGTCGAGCGGCAGCCACCTCGAACCAGCAGTCACCGCCATGCTCCATTGCCCTCGTGGCCACATCGGCGGCCATCGAGGCGCGCACCGCGCCCTCGGCGACGGTGACGAGGTGGTGCTGTACCGCTTGGAACCGTGCCACCGGGCGACCGAACTGACGCCGCTCGTTCGTGTAGTCGATGGTGAGCTGACTCATGGCTGCCAGCGCGCCGGCTGAGAGGACGATCCGGGAGAGACAGCCGCGAAGTCGCAGCGCATCTGCGTCGACGCCCTCTGGAGCCTCAGCGACCGCGATCGAGTCGAGGGCCAGGTCGAAGGCGACGAGGTCGCGGGGTTCGCCGGCCATGTTGGCGCGTGGGTGGATGTCGACCTGGGCGGGGGTGATGCTCACCACCACTTGATGATCGGGCGTGTCGACGACCGCGAGGATGGCATCGCTGGAGCGGGCCCAGGCCACGGGCGCGGCGCCCCGCAGGTACCCACCTTCGATGGTCAGACGGCTCGGGTCGGACACCACGGTGAGCGGGCCGTCGGGCAGGGTCAACCCGCTCGCGGCGGCCAGCCATCCTCCGAGGATTGCTGTCTCGGCCAGCGGCACCGGAGCGGCGTGGCGTCCGACGGCGCGCACGATCTCGAGGGCGTCGGTGAGGGTTCCACCCGAGCCGCCGGCCTCCTCGGAGATCGACACCCAGGGGAAGCCGGCCTCGGCGAGCGGTTCCCACACCGAGGCGCACCAGCCGTCGACCTCGGCCTGCTCGATCACGTCGGAGGAGCATGACGCAGCCAGCAGACGGTCGACGGTCTCCGCCAGGAGTGGGTCGACACGGATCGCGTCGGAGGGACTCATCGGACGTGCTCCCCGGGTCGTAGTCCCTTGGCGGCGACGGAGCGGAGGATCTCGAGGGTGCCGCCGCGGATCGTGAACGAGGGCGCCGTGATCGTGGCCGAGACAAGCAGCCGCTCGAACAGGGAGCGGCTGGGCAGACCGGGCTCCTCGTCGATCAGCGCCAAGGTCGCGTTGACGACGTCCTGCTCGAAACGTGTGCCCATCTCCTTCAGGAGGGAGGCCTCGACCGAGGGGGCACCGCCGTCGTCGATCATCCGGGCGACGGAGAGGGTCAGGTGGTGCAGGATCCAGTAGTTGGCCGCGGCGTCGCCGAGCAGGTCGGCCACGTCATCAGGGAGCCGCTCGCCGTCGTGCTGGTGCTCGCGGAGGAGCTCCTCCACCACGAGGTAGGTGCTCAACCATCGATCGGGCCCGCCTCGTTCGTAGGCGAGCTCGGACGTGTTCTGGGCCCATCCGGCGCCGATCTCGCCGAGTACGAGCTCGTCCGGCACGAAGACGTCATCGAGCACCACCTCGGTGAAATCGGCGGTGCCGTCGATGAACGGAATCGGCGTCGCCTCGAGACCCGGAGCCTTCAGGTCGACGATCAGCTGGGAGAGGCCCTGGTGCTTGTCGCCCGCCTCCTCCGCCGGCGAGGTGCGGCACAGCACGATGAACCAGTCGTTGACGTCTGCCCGCGAGGTCCAGATCTTGCGACCGGTGACGCGCCACCCGCCGCCATCGCGGACAGCCCGGGTGGAGATCGATGCCAGGTCGCTCCCGCTCTCGGGCTCGCTCATCCCGATGGAGAACGACAGCTCACCTCGGCAGATGCCCGGCAGGAACCGCTGCTTGAGCTCTTCGGTACCGAAGCGGGCGATGACCGGTGCGCTCTGTCGGTCGGCGACCCAGTGGTGCGCCACCGGTGCCCCCCAGCGCAGCAGCTCCTCGGTGACCACGAGCCGGTCGACGGCGGAGCGATCGTGGCCTCCGTACCGCGACGGGATGGTCATGCCCAGCCAACCCCGCGCCCCCAGCTTCCGGGAGAACGCGGGGTCCTTCTCGCTCTTCATCCCCAACGCCGGCTCGTAGGAACCGCGTGGCAGCTCGGCGGCGAGGAAGGTCCGCACCTCCTCCCGCAGGGCCCGCTCCCCTGCGGTCAGGTCGGTCAGTTCGAAGCGCATCGTGACCTCGCGTCCTTCCGTAGCTCGGCCTTGACGATCTTGCCTGCGGGGGTGCGGGGGAACTCCTCGACCACGACCAGGTGCTCGGGGGTCTTCTGGCGGGCCACGCCCTGATCCTGGAAGAGAGCCTGGACGTCGGCAAGGGTGAGCACCGAGCCGGTATCCAGCCGGACGAAGGCGCCGACCCGCTCCCCCAGCCGCTCGTCGGGCCAGGCGACCACGGCCGCCTCACGCACCGACGGGTGCCGCAGTAGAAGCTCCTCCACCTCTCGCGAGGAGATGTTCTCTCCTCCGCGCACGACGATGTCCTTCTTGCGGTCGACGATGGTGACGAAGCCACGATCGTCGACCACGCCGATGTCGCCGCTGCGGTAGCAGCCGTCCGGTGTGAACGCGGCGGCGTCGAGGCCGGCGTCGACGTAGCCGAGGAACATCTGCGGGCCCATGGTGACCAGCTCGCCCGGCGTTCCGGGCTCGACCTCGGCGCCGCCGTCGTCGACGGCCCGGACCACGTTGCCCGGCACGGGTCGTCCGTCGGTCAGGCCCCGGGTCTCGAACGGCTCGTCGGGCATGCCGGCAGTGGTGACGCACTGCTCGGTCATCCCCCACGTGCGCACCGCGTGCACTCCGGCGTCCTCGAGGACTCGCATGAACGTCGGTGGCACGGAGGTGCCGCCGAGCAGCACGTAGTCGAGTGAACCCGGCAGACGGCCGTGACCGGCCTCCAGCAGGTCGGCGATGAGCGTCGGCACCGCGTTGGTGCGCCGGGCCCCGAGGCGATCGCAGCAGTCCGCCACGAAGTCGGCCTCGAACCGGTCGACGTAGATGTGCTCGTCGCCGAGCAGGAACGGCCGGAGCAGGCTCATGATCGCGCCGACGTGACCGGCGGGACCCATCCGGAGCATCGGCCCTGCCTTCGACGCCGTGCGGAGGGAAGGGTGCAGCCTCGCCGCGGCGATCAGGCTGTGATGGCTGTGCATCACCCCTTTGGGATCGGACGTGGTGCCGGAGGTGAAGTTGACCAGGCAGACGCTGTCGGGGTGGACCTCAGTGAGGTCGGGCGCCGGCCCCGTGAGCGCTTCGAGCTCGCTCCAGACCGCGGTGGCAGCGGTGAATCCCTCTCCTCCGACGGCGATCACGTGCTCGAGGTCGGGCAGGTCGCCGAGGCCTCGGACTCGTTGCTCGAAGTCGATGGCGCGCCATAGGGTGGGCAGGACGAGGGCTCGCGCTCGAGTGCTCCGCAGGACGTAGGTCAGCTCGGCCGGGCCGTAGATGTCGACGACGGGGACCACCACCAGCCCCATGCGGACGCACGCGAGGAAGAGCACCGTGTTCTCACGGCTGTTCGGGAGCTGGCTGACGACGACATCGCCGGCCCGGAAGCCCAACCTTGCGAGTCCGGTCGTGACCGCGTCCGACTGCGTCCAGAGCGCGCCAGCCGAGGTCACGTCGACTTCCTGCTCGACCGCGAACACCACTTGGGTCGCGGCGTGTCGCGAGATCGTCGTGTCGACCTCTTGTGCGGCGTTGCGACCGGCGTACAGGCCCATCTCGCGCCATGTGGCGATGGAGCTCTGGCGCGCTCGCCACTGTGGGGTCCGTGGGCCGAAGGCGGCGCCCCACCGCGAGTCAGGCATACCCCGCCTGGCGCTTGTTGGCCTCCGCCATCGATCTGGCGTCGAGGCCACCGAGGTTGGTCGACGAGATCAGGCTGTTCTGAGCGTGGGCGAAGTGGTGCATGTGAATCGCCGCGTCCATGGCGGCGCGCTTGCCCCTCAGGTCCTCGACGTGGTTCAAGGCCTGCTTGGTGAGCCAGTTGCCGAGGGGTGGCCGTTCGGCCAGCTCCAGCGCGATGTCCCGACACTCGTCGTCGAGCCGGTCCCGGGTCACGACCTGGTTCACCATGCCGAACTGGTACGCACGCTCGGCGGGCATGCGGCGGCCGAGGAGGATGAACTCCTTGGCGACCCGAGGTTCAGCACGATCCACGCCACCGGGCCCTCGACCTCGTACCGCACCGGCATGTCGGTCTCGTAGACGACCCCGTTCTGCTGCGGTGCAACCGGGTCCGACATCGCTCTCCTCCCACCTCTTGATTTCGCGCTGCGCAGCCCGTGTGCCGGCTGGTCAACCTGGGTTCAGCCCACCTACTTTAGGTGTGAAGGACCGATCTGGGCTCCACCAGACGCGAGAGGATCGCAAATGGCAGACGGCATTCGCTTCGATGGCCGAGCGGTCGTGGTGACTGGTGCCGGCCGAGGCATCGGTCGGGCCCATGCCTTGTACCTCGCCTCTCTCGGCGCCCAGGTGGTTGTCGCCGATCTCGGGTCCGAATTGGACGGCAGCGGAAGCTCGACGGCCCCGGCCGACGAGGTGGTGGCCGAGATCGAGGCCCGCGGCGGCACGGCGATCGCCGCCTACGGGAACGTCGCCGACGAAGCCGACGCCGCGGCCATCGTCGGCGCCGCCGTCGAGCGGTTCGGGCGCATCGACGCGTTGGTCAACAACGCCGGTCGCAACAGCCGCATCCCGTTCGCGGAGATGCCCCTTGACGAGTACCGCCGGATGCTCGACGTCCACTTCTGGGGCGCGCTCTTCACCATCCGTGCGGCGTGGCCGCACTTCGTCGAAACGGGCTACGGCAGGATCGTCAACACGGTCTCCGAGGCTCTGTTCGCCGGGGAGAACATGACTCACTACGCGTCGGCCAAGGGTGCGGTGCTCGGCCTCAGCCGCGGTTTGGCCGCCGAGGGCGAGGATGTCGGGATCCTCGTCAACCTGGTCGCTCCTCGGGCCCTGACGCGCTCGTCGGAGGCCAACGTCTTCTCGGGCTATCCGACTGACGTGCTCGACAAGATCCGCCGCGTGTCGGCCCCGGAGATGAACTCCCCGGTCGTGGCCTACCTGGCCCATGAATCGTGCGCGGTGACCGGCGAGCTCTTCCAGACTGGCGGGCCCACGATGGCTCGAATGGCTGTGGTGCGGTCGCAGACCCTCGGACTCGCGGAGTTCCGGCCAGAGGAGGTTGCCGAGGGCCTCGACGGCCTGCTCGATCTGGCGGACGCGACGTTGATCGACCACCACCTCCCCGCGGCGAAGTCTCCCGCGTCTTAGCCTCGATCCACCGATCGCCTCGGGTGACGGCGCTTGCCCGGGTGAGGATGGTTGGGCGGCTATGTAACGATCTCGGCGGCTCGGCGCGTCGGCCCGAGTTGGCGCCCGACCTTCGCCGGCCGCTCGGCGTCGGTACCGTCGCCCGAAACGCCAAGCACGTTCCAGTTGAGCTCAGGCGGATGACGCCAGCCGGCCCCGACCTCCGGCTCGGGGACCCGCCTATCTCAACCTCCAACCGTCGCCCGAAGGAGCTAGGCGGCCTGCCGTGGGTGCCGCAAAGTGCGTTCCCACCACGAGGGTGCCTCGTTCGGCCCA
>DATDIY010000267.1:0-2891 GCA_036520815.1 Acidimicrobiales bacterium | reverse complement strand
CCGCCTGCTGGCCGCCACCGTCATCGACCTGGCCGCACGGGGTGAGATCGACCTGGTCGCGGCGCCTGACGACGCCGACTGGTTGGCCCGTCGCCGCCCTGGGGGCTCCGCGATCCCCCTGCGTTCGTTCGAGGAGCGCCTCCTCAGCGCCTTGTTCCCCGACGGCGTCGACGAGGTGCGCTTCGGCGATCGGGCGCCGGAGATGGGCCCGTCGCGCAACCGCATCCTCGAACAGCTCGACGACGACCTCAAGGGCGCCGGGCTGCTGCGCCGGCGTCTCGGCACCGAACCGTCGGGGTGCGTCGCCGGTGTCATGGAGGCGGGCGTCCTGCTGGTCACAGGAGTCGCCGTCTTCGGCATCGGCCTGGCGCTGCTGTTGAAGTCGGCGCTGTCGTGGCCGACGGCCATGCTGGTGACCGGAGCCGCCGTCGGCGTCGCCGTCGCCCTTTGGGGTCTCTGGAGGGTGCGACGGGTGGGGGCCGAGCTCACGACCAAGGGACTGGGCGCGGTCTATCGCACCGAAGGCTTCCGACGGTTCTTCGATGAAAGCGAAGCGATGCACGCCCGCGCCGCGGCGGACGCCGGGCTGCTGCGCCAGTACCTCGGCTACGCGGTGGCCTTCGACGCCGTCGACCGCTGGGTCGAGGCGTTCGACGCCCCCGACCTGACCTGGCTGGGTGCCACCGACGTCGGGGTGTTCAGCGGCTTCGTCTACGGCTCGATGATGACCCGCGCCGCCACCCCGCCGGCGTCGGTGTCGACCGGTTCGGGGTCGAGCTCGTCCGGCGGCTTCGGCGGGGGCTTCGGAGGCGGAGGCGGCGGCGGATCCGGCGGGGGTGGCGGCGGCAGCTGGTGAACCGGTCATGTCCTGACCGGTTCCGGGCGCGAGGCTGGGCCCGTGAGGGCCGATCGCCTGGTGGCGCTGCTGTTGATCCTGCAACGCAAGGGCCGCGTGACCGCCGCCGAGGTGGCCGAGGAGCTCGAGGTCTCGGAGCGCACGGCGCGGCGCGATCTCGACGCGCTGGCGATGGCGGGCGTGCCGGTGTACTCCCAGCAGGGCCGCAACGGCGGCTGGCAGCTCCTCGGTGGCGGGAAGACCGACCTGAGCGGCCTGACCGCCGATGAGGCCCGGGCGCTGTTCCTCGTTGCCGGACCCGCCTCGGCGACGCCCGAGGTGCGCGCCGCGCTGCGCAAGCTGGTGCGGGCCCTGCCCGAGCCCCTGCGGGACGAAGCCGAGGCGGCGTCGGCGGCGGTGGTGCTCGACCATGGCCCCGGTCGCAGCAGTCGTCGCACCCCTCCGCCGCCCCACCTGGCTGACGTCCAGCGGGCCGTGGTCGCCGGTGAACAGGTCCGACTGACCTACGTGGCCCGCGACAGCGCCGAGACCGAGCGGGTCGTGCACCCCCTCGGTCTCGCCGCCCGCGGCTCGATCTGGTACCTCTTGGCCGACACCGCCGCCGGCATGCGCACCTTCCGGGTCGACCGGGTGGTCGACGTGGCCCTGACCGGTGAGCCGGTGGTGCGGCCCGCCGGGTTCGACCTCGAGGTGGCGTGGGCGGCCGCGAGCGAGGGGATGCGACGCCACTGGCGCTCGGTCGAGGTGGAGGCACGCGTCCGCAGCGACGGGGTCGAGCTGTTGCAGCAGGTCTTCGGCACTCGTCTGCGGACGGGTCCACCCGGCGCCGACGGTCGGGTCGAGGTCGTGCTCGTCGGTCCGTCGGAGATGGCACTGGTCGGAGAGCTCAGCGGGTTCGGAGCGCTCGTCGAGGTGACCGGACCATCGTCGGCCCGGGCCCGGGCCGAGGAAGTCGCCCGCGAGCTGGCCGAGCTGTACCTGGGTGGGGGTGCGCGCCGTGGTGCGAACGATGCGTGAACCACCGAGGCGGCCCGCTCCGGTCGATCCGCACGGGCCTAGCCTGGCCGGCCATGCGAGATCTCGTCGCCCTCCCGAAGGCCCATCTGCACCTCCACCTCGAGGCGGGGATGTCGCCGGGCCTGCTGGCCGAGCTGTCCGCCAAGTACGGCCGCGAGGTCCCCGTGATCCGTGGCTACGGGAGCTTCGCTGCCTTCGCCGACACCTACGTCGCCGCCACCGACGTGCTGCGCGAGCGCGACGACTGGGAGCGACTGGCCGACGACATCTGCGCCACCCATGTCGCCGACGGTGCGGTCTACCTCGAGCCGAGCTTCTGGGCCGGGAACTACCGGCACCGCTTCGCTCGCGACGAGGCCTGCTGGGAGCTGGTCTTCGACGTGTTCGCGGCCGCCGCCGCCCGGCACGGCCTCTCGCTGCGTTGGATGGTGCCGGTCGATCGGGTGAAGGACTCGCCGTCGGACGCGCTCGCCCTGGCCCGATTCGCCGCCGCCAACACCGACCACGTCGTCAGCTTCGGGCTGCACAACGACGAGGTCGGGCATCCCCCTCAGGACTTCGTCGCACCGTTCCGAATGGCGCTCGACGCCGGGCTCCTGAGCACGCCCCACGCCGGAGAGCTGGAGAGCGGGCAGTTCGTGGCCGACTCGGTCGACCTGCTCGGTGCCTCCCGCATCGGGCACGGCGTCCGCAGCTTCGAGGTGCCCGGCCTCGTCGAGCGTCTGGCCGCCGCGGGCACCTGCCTCGACGTGTGCCCCACCTCCAACATCATGCTCTCCGTGTTCCCGAGCTTCGCCGAGCACCCGTTGCCGGCCCTGCTCGACGCCGGGGTGCGGTGCTCGCTGAACGGCGACGATCCGCTGCTGTTCGGCCCCGGGCTGCTCGAGGAGTACGAGCTCGTCCGCAAGGAGATGGCCTTCGACGACGGGCGCCTGGCCGCCATCGCCCGATCGTCGATCGAGTGCAGCGGCGCCGCTGACGACCTCAAGGCCGAGGGCCTGAGCGGAATCGACGCCTG
>DATDIY010000266.1:0-2516 GCA_036520815.1 Acidimicrobiales bacterium | reverse complement strand
AAGTTCTTCACCGGTCTCCCCCTCGACGGCCCCGACCCGGAGTGCGTGAAGGGCAACGCCGAGCTCATGCTCGCCAACGTGGTTGACGGCAGCGCCCCGAAGCCCTCGGGTGACCACTCCCGCCCCGGAGCGGTCGCCGTGAAGCTGATGCGCAAGCCCGACCGGGCGTGCGACGAGAACCCCCTCGCAGGGATCGCAGTAGGAGCATCCTGACGTGCCCAACGCATGGTTCGAGACGGTCGCCGAGGCGGAGCGACGGGCGAAGAAGCGTCTGCCCCGGTCGGTGAACATGGCCCTCAAGGCCGGCTCCGAGAAGGGCGTCACCCTCCAGGACAACCTCGTCGCCTTCACCGAGCTGGGCGTGGCGCCGCACGTCGCCGACCTGCCCGCCGAGCGCGACATGGCCACCACGGTGATGGGCCAGGAGATCTCGATGCCCGTGCTCATCTCCCCCACCGGCGTGCAGGCGGTGCACCCCGACGGCGAGATCGCCGTTGCGCGCGCCAGCGCCGCTCGCGGCACGGCGATGGGTCTCAGCTCGTTCGCCAGCAAGCCGGTCGAGGAGGTCGTGCAGGCCAATCCCAAGACCTTCTTCCAGATCTACTGGATGGGATCGCGCGATCAGATGGCCGCCCGGCTCGAGCGGGCCCGCAACGCCGGTTGCGTCGGGCTCATCGTCACCCTCGACTGGTCGTTCTCCCACGGGCGCGACTGGGGCAGCCCCACCATCCCCGACGCCATCGACCTAAAGACGATGGTGAAGTTCGCACCCGAGGTCGTCATCAAGCCCCGTTGGCTGGCCAGCTGGGCCAGGACGATGTCGCTGCCCGACCTGGGCGTGCCCAACGTGGTGCCGCGCGGTGAGCCGGCGCCCGGGTTCTTCCCCGCCTACGGCGAGTGGATGGGCACCCCGCCCCCCACCTGGGATGACCTGGCCTGGCTGCGCTCGCAGTGGGACGGACCGTTCATGATCAAGGGGATCATGCGCCTCGACGACGCCCGCAAGGCGGTCGAGATCGGTGCCACCACGATCTCGGTGTCGAACCACGGCGGCAACAACATCGACGCCACCCCGGCCTCGATCCGAGCCCTCCCGGCGGTCGTCGCCGAGGTCGGCAACGACATCGAGATCGTGCTCGACGGCGGCATCCGTCGGGGCAGTGACGTCGTGAAGGCCGTGGCCCTCGGCGCCCGGGCCGTCATGATCGGTCGGGCCTACCTGTGGGGTCTCGCCGCCAACGGCCAGGCCGGCGTCGAGAACGTGCTCGACATCCTCCGCGGTGGCATGGACTCCGCCATGCGGGCCATGGGCCGAGCCTCGCTCGCCGAGCTCCAACCGAGCGACGTGCTCGTGCCCGACGGCTTCGTTCGTCGCCTCGGCGCCGACGACTGACTCGCCCGGCCAACACCCTCAGCCATGCCGTTCTGGAACCGCGGGCGCTACCAGGCGTAACCCTCGGGGGCGATGCCGGGGCCGGGGAAGATCTCGTCGATCCGGGCGAGCACGTCGTCGCTGAGCTCCACCTCGAGCGCCCCGAGCGAGCCATCGAGCTGCTCGACGGTGCGGGGCCCGATGATGGGCGCGGTCACCACGGGGTTGTGGAGCAGCCACGCCAGCGCGACATCGGCGGGAGACGCGCCGATCTCGGCGCACAGCCCTTCCCACGCCTCGAGCTTCGGACGGTTCCGCTCGATCTGGCGTTGCATCCGCTCACCGCCCCTGCGTCCGCCGGCGGCGCGATCGGCGAGCACGCCGCCGAGCAGTCCGCCCGCCAGCGGGCTCCAGGGCATGACCCCCACCCCGTAGTCCTCACATGCCGGCAGCACCTCGAGCTCCACCGTGCGGGCGTCGAGGTTGTAGAGGCTCTGCTCGGACACGAGACCGAGCGACTGGCGCCTCGCCGCGGCCTCGTTCGCCTTGACGATGTGCCACCCGGCGAAGTTGCTGCTGCCGACGTAGACCACCTTGCCCTGGGCGACGAGCAGGTCCATCGCCTGCCAGATCTCGTCCCACGGCGTGTCCCGATCGACGTGGTGCATCTGGTAGAGGTCGATGTGGTCGGTCTGCAGCCGGCGGAGGCTCTCCTCACAGGCTCGGCGGATGGCCAGGGCCGACAGGCGGCTCTCGTTCGGCCAGCTGCTGCGGAAGTGGTCCTCACCCCTCAGCGGACCGTAGACCTTCGTGGCCAGCACGACCCGCTCCCGCCGCCGGCCGCCCTGGGCGAACCAGCGCCCGATGATCTCCTCGGTCAGGCCTCGCGGGCTGCCATAGCCGTTGGCGGTGTCGAAGAAGTTCAGGCCGAGCTCGAGCGCCCGGTCCATGATGGCGAACGCCTGGCCCTCGTCGGTCTGCTTGCCGTCTCCGCCGGACGGGTCCTGCATGCCGAAGTTCATCGTGCCGAGGCACAGCGGGCTCACGCGCAGGCCGGTGCGCCCCAGGAGTCGGTGGTCCATGCGACCTCACCTCGTTGTCTCGAGCGTTGGGTGCGTCGCTCGGCGGAGCCAACGTACCGGAG
>DATDIY010000265.1:0-4820 GCA_036520815.1 Acidimicrobiales bacterium | reverse complement strand
GTCACCTTCCGCCTCGGCGACGGGCTCGCCCTCGACGAACCCGATGCCAGCTTCGACGCCGCTCGGGCCGAACGGGTCCTCCAGTGGGTGTCCGACGACACCGCGGCGGTCGCCGAGCTGGTTCGGGTGCTGCGTCCCGGGGGGCGGCTCGGGCTCATCGACACCGACTGGCGCACGCTCGCCATCGACATCCCCGACCTCGAGGCCGCCGACGGTGTGACTCGGGCGATGATCGACTCCAGAGGCACCTCCGCCGCCGCCGGCGGCCGTCTGGTCAACCTCTGCCGGGCCGCCGGCCTGACCGACGTGCAGGTGCTGCCGGCCACCCACGCCTGGACCGCCTGGGATCCCGACACGGAGCCCGCCCCATCGGGCTTCTTCCCTCTCGACGGCGTGATCCCTCAGCTCGTGGAGACCGGCGGGCTGACGGCAGCCCACTCCGAGACGTTCATCGAGCAGGCCAACGCGGCCGCTCGCGCCGGGCGGTTCTTCATGTCGCTCACGATGTTCGCGGTGAGCGCCCGCAAGCCCTGATCCGTCCGCGCCGCCGAACCGGCGCCGCGGTCAGTGGATCTGGTCGGGGTAGAGCTGCTGAATGAACGACAGCGCGATCTCGGCCGTCGGGGTGGTGAAGTTCGTCGACTGGTTGCCGATCACCACGATCGTGGCGTCGGCCTGCGGGTACCGCATCACCACCGTGCTGTACCCGATGATGGCGCCGTCGTGCCACACCAGGTCGTTGAGCGTGGTCACGCCCAGGCCGTACCCGAGGTTCAGCTTCTGACCGTCGATCTTGCGGCTGTCGAGGCGCTCGGCCTGCAGCGCGGGGGTGAGGAGCGACCCGTCGGACAACTCCCGGGCCCACACCACGAGGTCGTCGAGGGTGGAGGTCATGTTGCCGGCAGTCCACGCGAACTGGGGGTTGATGGCGCCGACGACGGTGGGTGCCGCGGTCGAGCCGTCAGGCGGAGGCAGGTACCCGGTGACGGCCGGCTCGGGGACCCCGGTCTCGTCCGGTATGGGGAAGTTGGTGTCGTCGAGCCCGAGGGCCTCGATGACGTTGCTCCGGATGTACCCGTCGGCGGTCGACCCCGCCGCCTTCTCGATGACCTCACCGAGCAGCACGTAGTTGGAGTCGGCGTAAACGACCTTCTCACCCGGCGCGAACGCCGGCTCGTGCTGGCGGATGAGCTCGATGGTCTGGTCGACCGTCCAGGGCATCGTCGGGTCGGCGTCGAAGCGCGCGACGAGGTCCTCGTCAGAGGTGAAGTCCCACACCCCCGAGCGCATGCCGAGCATGTCGCGCACTGTGATCTGGTCGCCGTTGGCGATCCCCGTCACGTACTCGTCGAGCGTGTCGTCGAGGGAGACCTTGCCTTCCTTCACCAGGTGGAGCACCGCGCTGGCGGTGAATGTCTTGGTGATGCTGGCGATGCGGGTGTGGGCACCGGGATCGAACGGGGCGTTGGTGGCCAGGTCATCGACACCCAGCACACTCGTCCACTCGTCGTCGCCGATCGAGACGAACACCGCCGCGCCCGGCATTCCCGTCGCCTGGAACGCCGACTCGAAGGTCGACTGCAACGTCGCCTCGGTGCCGGCGTCGAGCACGACCTGCGGCACCGTCGTGCCGGGGGCGGCCTCGGTCGTCGAGGGCGAGGCCTCCGGATCATCCGAACCACAGGCACCCAACACCGCTGCCGCGGCCAGCACCACAGCTGCCGCCTGAACGCGCACTCTCACCACCGCCGTCTCCTTCGCCGCCTAAATCTCCCACCACGATGGTGCCACAGCTCGGGCGCCGGAGCCGGGGCGTGCCTACAGTTCCCGAGGTGCCCGACGCGTCCGAGCGAGATCCCCTCGTGGCCACGCGCCGATCTCTCCATGCCGTGGCCGAGCAGGTGCTGGCGACGGCGCTGTACCGGCGGACCGGGCGCATCGGTCTGAGGGTCGCGCCGGGCGGGTTCGCCACCCCGGTCCTCGACGGGGGTGATTCGTGGACCCAGCTGGAGGTCGACGGCGTCGAGATCGTCGTGCGCTCTCGCGACGGCGAGCACCGCACTCGCATCACGACCGTCGCCGGAGCCGCCCGGGCCGTCGGCCTGGACGAACCGGGGATGCCGGCCGACGTGTACGCCCCCGCAACCAGTGTCCGAGCGGCCGAGCCGCTCACGCTCCACCCGGCCGCGGCCGCGGAGCTGGCGACGGCCCTCGCCGTCGGCGACGCCGCCCTCGAGCGGCTCCGAGCGGAGCTCGTCGACGACGATCCGCCGATCGTGCAGCTGTGGCCTGAGCACCTCGACGCCGCCACGACGATCTCGCAGGTGAACTACGGCGTGTCACCGGGCGACGACGAGCACCCGCTCCCCTACCTCTACGTCGGCCCGTGGTCCCCACCGGCGACCGACGGTGCGTTCTGGAACGAACCGTTCGGCGCCAGCCGCACCATCGACGCCACCGTCTCGGTCGAGACCGCCCACGACTTCCTGCGCGAAGGACGCCGCCGGGCCATCGCCCTCGGATCAGCCTGAGCCTCGGTCAGTCGGTGGTCGGGAGCGCGGACCGAGCTCGGGCCAGCGCGACAAAGGCGTCGGCTGTCTCCACTTGCAGCTCCGGGAGAGCGTCGGGCGCGAACCACTGGGCCGCCACGATCTCCGGAGACGAAGGACGCACCTCACCGATCTCCGACAGCGACAGCGGCCGTGCCCGGAACACGAGGTCGATGCGCTGGGGACGCGGATCGACTACTACGACCGGCGGTCCGAGGAGCTCCACGGCGATGCCGACCTCCTCGAACACCTCCCGTCGAGCGCCCGACGCCGGGTCCTCGCCTCGCTTCAGCAGGCCCCCCGGGACCCCCCACCGATGGCGGTAGGCCTGGCGCACGAGGAGGATGTGCCCGTCGGGCCGCTCGATCATGCACGTCGCCCCGACCGTGAACGACGGGGCCAGCAGACGCACCACCCAGCGGCGCACGAGTCGGGGCAGCACCCGGTAGAAGCGCAGCAGTCCGCGGTGGGCGCGGGCGGTCACGGCGTCGAAGGTCACTCGCTCAGCCTAGAGACCGGCGGGCCGCCACCAGCGACTCGAGGAGTTCCGATGTCGCCCCGGCGATCGGGGTCCGGCGCTCGCCGTGCCCGAGGGTGACGAGGTCGCGGCCCTCGAGGTCGACGATCGCGGCCCCCGCCTCGAGGCACACGAGCATGCCGCCCAAGTAGTCCCACGACCCGTGCGCGTTCCAGGAGCAGTCGACGTAGCCGTCGACCACGCCGCTCGCCACCGCGCAGAGATCGAGCGCGCACGCACCGAGCGCGCGGAACTGCTTCCAACCGAGCCACTCACGAGGGAACCCCGACAGCGCGACGACCGACTCCCCCAGCTCGACTGCGCCCGACGGACGGATCGGCGCGCCGTCTCGGGTGGCGCCGGCACCGCGCACCGCTCGGAACCGCTCCCCCGAAACCAGGTTCACCACCAGCGCCGCTCGCGGGCCATCTCCGTCGACCGCGCAGAGGCTGGTGGCGAACCATGGGATGCCGCGACTGGCGTTGGTGGACCCGTCGAGAGGGTCGACCACCACCGTGATCGGGGACTCCGGCCGATGCCGCCCGGATTCCTCCGAGAGCACCCCGAGACCGGCCCGTTCGAACACGGCGAGGCCTGCGGCGTCGGCCGCCAGATCGGAGTGGTACTGGCCGTCGCGGGTACCGGCGAGACCCCAGTCGTCCAGGTCGCCGAGGGCCTGGCGAATGGCAGCAGAGGCCTCGTCGAGCACCTCCGACAGGGTCTCGTCGTCCACGGGCCGACGGTAGCCGCCCCCTCCACGCCGTGGCAGGCTGGGACCGAGACCCGTACCCGTCAGGAGCATCCGGCCAGTGGCCATCATCGACGTCCCCGGCTTCGTCGCCGACCTCAAGGACCACGCTGTCGACCACGCGTTCCACGTCCACGACGAACGCCATTACGTCGAGACGTACTCGCTGCGCCAGGCCTGGGAGATCGACCTCCACCCGGAGGACGCCTGCGGAGGGCCGCTCGACCTGCACCTCGCCCTCGAGATGGAGCCTCGGGTCCTCCTCGCCTTCGAGGACCGCATGCTCGAGCAGCCCGACGGCGCCGATCCGGTCGAGGGCTTCGCCTTCCCGCTGATCTTCACCTGGGCCCTACCGCCGCTGAGCGAGCCTCCAGACCTGCTCGTGCTCGCCACGGAGCTGGCTGGCCTCGGCGGCGTCGACCTCCCGCTCGAGGTGTCGGCCATCGACTCGTTCGCCGCCGTCACCGACGCTCCCGAGCGAAGCCTCACGATCGTCTCGCGCATCCAGGTCGGCCTCGACCGCATCTACCTGGGCCAGGAGCAGCTCTGCGAGGTGCTCGACACCTGCCACGAGGTCAGCACCTACCTCCTCGACCGGGCCCCGATGTGGCTCGGCGAGCGCTGAGCGACGGGTAGATCCGCTCCGCCGTGGCTCGATCCGCCGAGGTCGTCGAGTTCCTCCGCCACCAGCCCGACGAGCTCCTCACGGTGATGCAGGGGCTCGCCGAGCACCGAGACGGCTGGGTCAACCTGCAGGCCGTCGTCGACGAGGCGGAGACGCCCGATGCACCTCCGGCGCGAGCGGGCCTCTTCGCCATGGTGTCAGGTCGGGGACCAGCGATCCCCGTGGCGAGCTGGGTGCCCGGCGAGCGCAACCGACGCGGACAGGAATCTGACTCGGTGGGCATCCAGCACGGAGCGGGCCCCAAGGCCCGATTCCGGCTGCGCGAAGCCGGCGTCACCGCGCCGGAGGGTTCGACCGTCCTGTCCGACCATCCTCGTCGGG
>DATDIY010000264.1:0-7283 GCA_036520815.1 Acidimicrobiales bacterium | reverse complement strand
GAGGGCGAGGGGGGCGACGAAGGCCACGCTCGTCGCCGCCGCCACCGGCGGCGCGGCGCCGAACATGGGGCGGGGCAACACTGGCTGGGGGGTGGGGATCGAGGCGTTGGCATCGCCCATCTGGGCCCAGGCCACGAAGCCCCCCTTCACCACGATGTCGGGCTTCACCCCGAAGAAGACCGGGTCCCACAGCACCAGGTCGGCGAGCTTGCCCACCTCGACCGAGCCGATCTCGGCGTCGAGGCCGTGGGCGATGGCGGGGCAGATGGTCACCTTGGCCACGTACCGGCGGGCCCGCAGGTTGTCGGCGGCGGCGTCTCCGGCGAGTGCGCCTCGCCGCTTCTTCATCACGTGGGCGGTCTGCCAGGTGCGCAACGCCACCTCGCCCACCCGGCCCATCGCCTGGGAGTCGGAGCCGATCATGGAGATGGCCCCGAGGTCGTGGAGCACGTCCTCCGCCGCGATGGTGGATGGGCGGATGCGGCTCTCGGCGAAGGCGAGGTCCTCCGGCAGCGACGGGTTGAGGTGGTGGCAGACCATCAACATGTCGAGGTGCTCGTCGAGGGTGTTGACCGTGTGGGGCCGGGTCGGGTTGGTCGACGACGGCAGCACGTTGGGCTCTCGGACGACGGTGATGATGTCCGGCGCGTGGCCGCCCCCCGCACCCTCGGTGTGGTACGTGTGGATCGTCCGTCCCGCGATGGCCGCCAGCGTGCTCTGCACGTAGCCCGCTTCGTTCAGGGTGTCGGTGTGGATGGCGGCCTGCACGCCGTAGTCGTCGCAGACCCGCAGGCAGGCGTCGATGGCGGCGGGGGTGGTGCCCCAGTCCTCGTGAAGCTTGAAGCCCGAGGCACCCGCAGCGAGCTGCTCGCGCAGGCCCTCCTCGGAGACGGTGTTGCCCTTGCCCAGCAGAGCGACGTTGACCGGCCATCCGTCCATGGCCCGCAGCACGTGGGCCAGGTTCCACGCACCGGGCGTGACGGTGGTGGCCTTGGTGCCGTCGGCCGGGCCGGTGCCACCGCCGATGAGCGTGGTGATGCCCGACCCGAGCGCCTCCTCCACGATCTGCGGGCAGATCAGGTGGACGTGGCTGTCGATTGTGCCGGCGGTGACGATCTTGCCGTTGCCCGACATGATCTCGGTCGACGGCCCGATCACCAGGGCCGGGTCGACGCCGTCCATGGTGTCGGGGTTGCCGGCCTTGCCGATGCCGACGATGCGGCCGTCGCGGACGCCGATGTCGGCCTTGATGATCCCCCAGTGGTCGAGGATCACCGCGCCGGTGATCACCAGATCGGGGGTGCCCTCCGCCCGGGTGGCGCCCGACTGGCCCATCGACTCCCGGATGACCTTGCCACCGCCGAAGACGACCTCCTCGCCGCCGACACAGCGGTCCTCGGTGACCTCGATGAGCAGGTCGGTGTCGGCCAGGCGGATGCGGTCGCCGGCGGTCGGCCCGTAGAGGGCGGCGTAGCGGGGGCGGTCGACGCGCATCAGCCCACTCCCCCGTCGAGGGGTCCGGCGACCTCGCCCCGCAGGCCGGCGACGACACGCCGCCCGGCGATGGCCACCAGCTCGACCTCGCGCTCGATGCCCGGTTCGAAGCGCACCGACGTGCCGGCCGGGATGGCCAGACGCGTGCCGCGCGCAGCGGCCCGGTCGAACGAGAGCGCCGGGTTGGCTTCGGCGAAGTGGTAGTGCGAGCCGACCTGCACCGGGCGGTCACCGGTGTTGGCGACCACCACAGAGATGGTGGGTCGCCCCGCCAGCAGCTCGACGGGCTCGGACGCGAAGAGGATCTCGCCGGGGATCATCAGACGATCGGATCGTGGATCGTGACGAGCTTGGTGCCGTCGGGGAAGGTGGCCTCGACCTGGACCTCGTCGACCATCTCAGGCACACCCTCCATGACGTCGACCCGCGACAGAACCGACCGACCCGCCGACATCAGGTCGGCGACGGTGCGGCCGTCGCGGGCGCCCTCCAGCACGAACGACGAGATGAGCGCCACCGCCTCGGGGTAGTTGAGCTTCACGCCCCTCGCCTGGCGGTCGCGGGCGACCATCGCCGCCAGGCTCAGCATCAGGCGTTCCTGCTCGTGGACCGTCAGCCGCATCGCGCCCTAGACACCGAGGAGATCGGCGAAGCTCGCCGGGTCGGCGTCGGCGACGTCGCCGGACTCGACGATGGTGCCGTGGTCCATGACCGCGTAGCGCTGGGCGATGCGCAGGGCGAACTCGACGTACTGCTCGACCAACAGGATCGACATCTGCGTCTCGCGGTGCAGCTTCACGATCGTGTCCTCGATCTCGAGGATGATCGACGGCTGGATGCCCTCGGTGGGCTCGTCGAGCACGAGCAACCGTGGCCGGGTCACCAGCGCCCGGGCGATGGCCAGCTGCTGCGCCTGTCCACCCGACAGGAGGCCGGCCGGCTTGTTGAGGAACTGCGGCAGGACCGGGAAGAAGTCGAGGGCGTCGTCGATGGCCGTCTTGTCGGAACGCCGGGCTGAGTTGGCCTCGTGCACGACCTGGAGGTTCTCCCTGACGGTGAGGTTGGGGAAGACCTGGTGGCCCTGGGGGACGTAGCCGATCCCCGCCGAGGCCCGGTTCCAGGCGCCGTCCTTGGTGATGTCGCGTCCGGCGTAGGTGACGGTGCCCCGCTTGGCCGGGAGCAGCCCCATCAGCGCGTTCATCAGCGTGGACTTGCCCACGCCGTTGCGGCCCATGATGCAGACGAGGTCGCCGTCGGGGACCTCCAGGTCGACCCCGAAGAGCACCTGGGTGCGCCCGTAGGCGACCTCCAGCCCGCGGATCTCGAGGCTCACGACTCCACCGCCCCGGATCGTTCGTCGCGGGACCGGCCGAGGTAGACCTCGCGGACCCGTTCGTCGGACTGCACCTCCTGCACGCTCCCCTCCGAGAGGATCTTGCCTTCGTGCATCACCGTCACGACGCTGGCGAAGCGACGCAGGAACGCCATGTCGTGCTCCACCACCACCACCGTGTGGTCGCCAGCCAGGTCGAGCAGAAGCTCGCCGGTGGCGATCCGCTCGCTCGTGCTCATGCCGGCGACGGGCTCGTCGAGCAGCAGGAGCTTGGGTTCCTGCACGAGCAGCATCCCGATCTCGAGCCACTGCTTCTGCCCGTGGCTGAGCGACCCGGCCAGCGACTCGGCTTTGCCGGCCAGACCGATGCGCTCCAACGTGCGGCTGACCGGCTCGGAGACGCCGCGGCGACGGCGCATCAGGCGGATCATCCCCATCCGGAACGAGGCCGACAGGTCGAGGTTCTCGACCACGGTCAAGTGCTCGAACACCGTCGGGGTCTGGAAGCTCCGGCCGATGCCGAGGCGGACGACCTTGTACTCCTTCATCCGGGTGATGTCCTGCTGGAAGAAGCTGACCGTCCCCTCGCTGGACTTGGTGAGACCGGTGATGACGTCGATGAGCGTGGTCTTGCCGGCCCCGTTGGGGCCGATGATGAACCGGACCTCGCCCTTGTTCACCGTGAAGTCGACACCGTTGATGGCCTTGAAGCCGTCGAAGTCGACGACCAGACCTCGCACCTCGAGGATCGGGTGGTGGACGTCGCCGAGGAGCTTCTTCGCCGCCTCCTCGTCGAGCTCGAGCTCGGGGATGCTCATGCCGGGACCTCCGGGTCGACACCGTGGGTCAGCGCGTCGAGCTTGTCCTTGGTGCTGCCCCGTCCCGTGAGGAACGCCCGGCCGCTGCGCACCAGCCCGACGATGCCGCCCGGTATGAAGCCGACGACCACGATGAACAGCGCGCCCTGGACGTAGGTCCAGTCGTCGGGACGGGCCTCCGACACATTGGTCTTGGTCCAGCTCACGACGATGGCGCCGAGCACCGCGCCCCAGATGGCTCCGCGGCCGCCGACGGCGACCCAACACACCATGAGGATCGACGGGAGGATCGTGAACTGGTTGGGGGCGACGATCCCGATGATGGCGGCGCTGAGCGCCCCCGCCAGCCCGGCCATGCCCGCCGCGATCGCGAACCCCATGGTCTTGACCAGCGCCGGGTCGTAGCCCAGGAACCGCACCCGGTCCTCGCCGTCGCGCACCGCGGTCAGCAGCTTGCCGTAGCGGCTGCGCATCAGGATCCAGCCGAGGGCGATGACCACGAGCAGGCCGACCAGCGCCATCCGGTAGAGGAACTCCGGCGTCTCCGGGGCGAACTTGTTGCGACCGAAGGTCTTGGAGAAGTTGGTGAGGCCGTTGGTGCCCGCCGTCAACTGCAGCTGACCGACGAGGAGTAGCCAGAACACCAGCGCCATGGCCTGGGTGAGGATGGCGAAGTAGGGGCCCCGGATGCGCCGCTTGAACACGAGCAGTCCGAGCGCGGTGGCCAACGCCATGGGCGCGATCACCGCCGCGATCCACGCGAAGCCCAAGCTGTTGAAGGGTTGCCAGAGCCCCGGGAGCTCGGTGTAGTCGCTGTAGAGCCCCATGAAGCTCGGCAGCGCGTCGCCCGGCGTGTTCTCCAGCGTCAGGTACATGCCCATGGCGTAGGCGCCCATCCCGAAGAACAGGCCCTGGCCGAGCACGAGCATGCCGCCGTAGCCCCAGGCGATGTCGATGCCGACAGCGACGATGGCGTAGCAGAGGTACTCGGCGAACTGCCGGATCCGGGTCGGCTCGCTGATCATCATCGGCAGGAGGAACAGGCCGATGGCGACCAGCACGAACACGCCCCGACCGACCCAGGGGCTGGCCGTCCCCGGAGCGAGGTACGACATCGGCGAGCGCCGCCTGTCCTTGGTCGGGGCGGCGACGGCGTCGCCGGGAGCGGTCTCGAGGGCCGTCATGCGGTCAGTCCCCGGCTCTTGAACGACACGATGCCGTTCGGGCGGAACTGCAGGAAGACGATGACGGCGATGAACACGATGGCCTTGCCGAGGCTGGCCGACGAGTAGTACTCGCTGAAGGAGTTGAGCAGGCCGAGCGCGAGGGCGGCGATGATCGTGCCCTTGAGCTTCCCGAGGCCGCCGACGATCACGACGAGGAAAGCGTCGATGACGTAGCCAGTGCCGGTCTGCGATCCGACCTGGCCGATCAGCGCCACCGAGACCCCGGCGATGCCGGCAAGGCCGGAGCCGAGGAAGAAGGTCTTGGAGTCGACCCGCTTCGTGCGCAGGCCGCTGACGGCGGCGAGGTCCCGGTTCTGCATGACCGCCCGCATGCGCCTGCCGTCAGGCATCCGATCGAGGAACAGGGCGACCGCGCCGATGCTCAGAGCAGCCACCGCCATGATGAAGAGACGGGTGTGGGGCATGGTCACCCCGAAGAGCGTCCAGTTGCCGGTGAGCCAGTCGGGAGCCCGCACCTCGACGTTGGGGGCCCCGAAGATGTCGCGGGCGAGCTGCTGGAGCACCAGGCTGACGCCGACGGTCACCAGCAACGTGTCGAGCGCTCGGCCCGTCATGCGGGCGAGCAGGGTTCGTTCGAGGACCAGGCCCATGAGGCCGGCCACGATGAAGGCGACCGGGAACGCCACCAGGTAGGCCAGCCCGAACGCGCCGGCCATGATGCCGGTCTGCAGGACGTAGGGCGTGTAGGCCCCCGCCATGATGAACTCGCCGTGGGCCATGTTGATCACGCCCATCTGGCCGAACGTGAACGTCAGCCCGACGGCGGCGAGCAACAGGATCGACGCCAGGCTGAGGCCGGTGAAGACCTGTCCCAGGAACGTTTCCACAAGTGCCTTCCGCGATGCAGGGGTGAATCGGTGAGCGGACGCCGAGCCAGTCGGCGCCGGGAGGAGGCGGTGGTGGGGGTGGTGGTGCCGCCCCGGTGGGCGGCACCACAGTCACCTCACGGCTGGTTGGTCACCCGCCGTTCGCTGCTTTCTGGGCGTCGCACTCGCCTTGTGCGAGTCCGGTGGCCCAGGGGTAGTTCTCGAGGCAGGGATCCGGCTCGATCGGTCCCTCGGAGGCCCAGACCTCGTCGATGAGACCCTCGGCGTTGACCTTGCCGATGCGGTTCGTCTTGTAGACGTGCTGGTTCCAGTCGCTGACCGTCACCAGACCCTCGGGCGTGTCGAGCTCGAGGCCCTTGGCCGCTTCCTTCACGGCTTCCACATCGAACGACCCGGCCTTCTCGACGGCGGCGGCCCAGATGTAGACGGCGTTGTAGCCGGCCTCCATCGGGTCCGACGTCACCGAGTTGGCGCCGTACTTGGCCTTGAAGTTCTTGACGAACTCGGTGTTCGTCGGGTTCTCGGTCGTCTGGTAGTAGTTCCACGAGACGAGGTGGTCGGCGATGTTCGACGGCCCGATGCCCTTGACCTCTTCCTCGGCGACGGACACCGAGACGGTCTGGATCTGGTCCGGCGTGTTGCCCTTGGCGGCCAGCTCCTTGAAGAAGGCCACGTTCTGGTCGCCGTTCATGCTGTTGAACACGACGTCGGGCTGAGCATCGAAGATCTTGCTGACGATGGTCGACACGTTGGAGTCACCGAGCGGGATGTACTCCTCGCCCACGATCTCCATGCCGTTCTCCGCCGCGTAGGCCTTGATGATCTTGTTGGCCGTGCGGGGGAACACGTAGTCGGAACCAGCCAGGAAGACCTTGGTGAGGCCCTCTTCCTTGAGGTAGTCCATCGCCGGGATGATCTGCTGGTTGGTGGTGGCGCCGGTGTAGAAGATGTTCGGCGACGCCTCCAGGCCCTCGTACTGGACCGGGTAGAACAGCAGGCCGTTGTTGCCCTCGAAGACCGGCAGCATCGCCTTGCGGGAGGCGGAGGTCCACCCACCGAACACGGCGGCCACGTCGTCGACAGTGAGCAGCTTCTCGGCTTTCTCGGCGAAGGTCGGCCAGTCGGACGCACCGTCCTCGACGATCGGCTCGATCTGCTTGCCGAGCACACCGCCCTTGGCGTTGATCTCGTCGATGGCCATGAGCTCGGAGTTGATGACCGTCTGCTCACTGATGGCCATCGTCCCGCTCTGCGAGTGCAGGATGCCCACCTTGACCGTGTCGCCGGACGACTCGCCGGCCGTTCCTTCCGACGACGAGCTGGAGCTCGAGTCACTTCCGCATGCCGCCAGGATCAGGCCCAGGACGGCCAAGAGCGCGACGAATACGTACTGCTTCTTGACTTTTCTCATCTCTCCCTCGTGGGGTCGGCTGACGAACCGCAAGGTAGGCAAGGCCCATTTCTGACCCGTCTCCCACTCATTGCCGTTGGTTGACCACCAGATGACCCGAAGGTGAACGGAGGGCAGAGCCTGTAGTTCGTCGACTCAGGAGTGGAGGGTGGC
>DATDIY010000263.1:0-10365 GCA_036520815.1 Acidimicrobiales bacterium | reverse complement strand
CACCGCCGCCGCCTCCCGGACGAGCGCACGGCCGGCGGTGAGGTCGATCTCCGACTCGGCGACCATGTGCTGCACCATGCCGAGCTCGCCGAGACGGTGGCCGAACGCCATGCGCTCGTTCGCCCGTCGCGCCGCGATGTCCTGGGACCGCTGGGCGACCCCGAGCCATCGCATGCAGTGCGTGAGCCGGGCCGGTGCCAACCGCACCTGGGCGAGGACGAACCCCTCGTTGACCGCGCCCAGCACGGCGTCGTCGTCGACGCAGCAGTCGTCGAAGACCAGCTCGGCGTGGCCCCCGTAGAACGCCCGGTCGAGGGTGTCGATGCTTCGCTCGATGCGGACGCCGGGATGGTCGGGGTCGACGAGGAACATCGTGGCCCCGTGACGGTCGCCGGGGTCGCCGGAGGTGCGGGCCATGCAGATGATCACCCCCGCCGTCGAGGCGCCGGTGATGAACCACTTGCGTCCCGTGATCGACCAACCGCCCGTCACCCGGGTCGCGGCTGTCGCGAGCAGCGACGGGTCAGAGCCCGCACCAGGCGCCGGCTCGGTCATGGCGAAGCAGGACGAGATGGCGCCCGCCGCGAGCGGTACGAGGTACTGCTCGCGCTGGGTCGGGTCGGCCACCACGTCGAGCAGGTGGATGTTGCCCTCGTCCGGTGCCGCGCAGTTCAGGGCGTGTGGCCCGAGCAGGGAGTACCCGGCCTCCTCCAGGATCTGGGCCTGGCCCGTGCGGTCGAGCCCGAGCCCGCCGAGGGCAACGGGGATCTGCGGTCCGAAGACACCCGCCTGGCGGGCGGCGGCCTGCAGCTCGGCGCGCAGCTCCGTGGCGTGGTGGAGGTCGGTGCCGTGCACCGACTCGAGCGGGATCACCTGATCCCTGATGAACGAGCGCGTCGCCTCGCGGATCGATGAGAGGTCTCGGGGCATCCCCGCGGAAGTCGTCACTCCGTGTCCTCCATCCGCCGGCGTCGCCGGCTAACCAACGTTAGCCGATTGCCGAAGCAGTACGCGGCGCCGAGCCTGGCCAGCCTCAACCGGTTCCTCGGGGGTTGTCGTCGCCCCGTAGCCTGAGCCCCGTGTCCGAACGCTTCTACGTGACCACGCCGATCTACTACGTGAACGACGTACCCCACATCGGGCACGCGTACACGACGGTCACCGCCGATGCCCTCGCCCGCTGGCACCGCTTGCTCGGGGAGGACGTCTTCTTCCTCACCGGCACCGACGAGCACGGGCTCAAGGTGCAGCGATCGGCCGAGGCGAACGGCCTCACCCCGATAGAGCACGCCGACCGCACCAGCGCCCGGTTCCGCGAGGTCTGGGACCTCCTCGGCATCAGCTACGACGACTTCATCCGCACCACCGAGCCGCGCCACGCCGTGTCGGTGCAGGCCTTCATGCAGGCGATCCACGACAACGGCTGGATCCGCAAGGGCACCTACGCCGGTCTCTACTGCGTGGCGTGCGAGGGCTACTACAACGAGGCCGATCTCATCGACGGCAACTGCCCGATCCACGGTCGGCCGGTCGAGTGGCTCGAGGAGGACAACTGGTTCTTCGAGCTCTCGAAGTTCACCCAGCCGCTCCTCGACTGGTACGACGCACACCCCGACTTCGTGCAACCGGAGGGCAAGCGCAACGAAGCGCTCGGACTCATCCGACAGGGACTCGAGGACGTGTCGATCTCGCGCACCTCGATCACGTGGGGCGTGCCGGTGCCGTGGGACGACGGCCACGTCTTCTACGTCTGGTACGACGCCCTCATCAACTACGCCACCGCCATCGGCTACGGCTCCGACCCGGATCGCTTCGAGCAGTGGTGGCCGGTCGTGCACCACCTGATCGGCAAGGACATCCTCCGGTTCCACTGCGTGTACTGGCCGGCGATGTGCCTGGCCGCCGGCATCGAGCCCCCGAAGAAGATCGGTGTGCACGGCTTCCTCCTCGTGGGCGGCGAGAAGATGTCGAAGACCCGCCTCAACCAGATCTTCCCGGCCGATCTGGTGGCGGACTTCGGCGTCGACGGCTTCCGGTACCAGTTCCTGCGAGACGCTCCGTTCGGCCCCGATGGCGACTTCTCCTACGAGGGGATGGTCAGCCGCTTCAACACCGATCTGGCCAACAACCTCGGCAACCTGCTGTCGCGGGTGGCCACCGTCGTCGCCAAGAAGTGCGACGGCGTCGGCCCCGCGCCGGCGCCCGATTCGCCGCTCGCCGCAGTGGCCGCCGAGGCCTATGCGGAGACTGCCGCGGGGTGGGCATCGATCGCACCGAGCCTGGCGCTCGAGGCGACCTGGAAGCTGATCGGCGCCGCCAACGCCCACCTCGAGGCCAACGAGCCCTGGAAGATGGAGCCCGGCCCCGACCTCGACGCGGTGATGGGCGATGCGCTCGAGGTGCTGCGCCTGGTGGCGATCCTGGCGTCGCCGGCGGTGCCCGCCACCTGCCAGGAGGTGTGGCGCCGGATCGGCCTGCCCGGCTCGCCCGACGAGCAGCGCCTGCCCGACGCGGCGGCGTGGGGTGGCTATCCCGGCGGCCTGCCGGTGGAGAAGGGCGCCTCCCTGTTCCCCCGCATCACGTTGCCGACGGCCTGAGCAGGAGCGCGCCATGGCCCCGCGCTGGATCGACGACCACTGCCACCTCGACCTGGGGGCCGAGGAGGGCCCGTCGGCCGCTGACGCGGTGGCTGCCGCCAACGCCGCCGGGGTCGAGCGGATGATCACCGTGGGCACCGACGTGGCGTCGTCGGTCGCCGCCATCGAGGCGGCCCGGGTGTTCGACGGGGTGTGGGCCACCGCCGGTGTGCACCCCCACGATGCCAAGGACGGGTGGGACGGCATCGAGGCCCTGCTCGCCGAGCCCGAGATCGTGGCCGTGGGGGAGTGCGGGCTCGACTACCACTACGACCACTCGCCTCGTGAGGTGCAGCGTGAGTCCTTCGCCGCCCAGATCGCCCTGGCCCACGCTCACCGGCTCCCGCTGGTGGTGCACTCCCGCGAGGCGTGGGACGACACCTTGGCCATCCTCGCCACCGAGGGCGTGCCCGACCGCACGGTGATCCACTGCTTCACCGGAGGGCCTGACGAGGCCCGCCGCTGCCTCGACCTGGGGGCGCACCTTTCGTTCAGCGGCATCGTCACCTTCAAGGGTGCCCCAGAGGTTCGCTCGGCCGCCGAGCTGTGCCCCCTCGACCGGCTCCTGGTCGAGACCGACTCGCCCTTCCTGGCACCGGTGCCCCACCGGGGTCGGCCCAACCAGCCCGCGTTCGTGGCTCTCGTCGGCGCGGCGGTGGCCGGTGTCAAGGGCCTGGACGTGGAGCGGGTCGCCGCCGCCACCTGGGAGAACACCTCCCGGGTCTACGGGCTCCCGGACTGACCCTCGACCATCGCTCGAGGGTCTCGACCTCGAGTCGAGGGTTCCGGTCGACCTCCACCACCGGTCCATGGGCCCACCGGCTCAGGGCATGTCTCGATGGCGTGTCGAAAGTTGCGGTTGTGTTGCAAGGCCCCTAGGTTCTCGCGACGGCTCCGGGCGGAGTGACGGCGAGCGTTCACGCGCTCGGCGGCCCTCGGCCATGGCCGAGACCTGTCGCCGAGAGAAGGACCTCCCGCTGAACGCCACCTCGCACCCGACGCAGCGCCGGTTGGTCGTCGCCATGGTGGTGACGCTCGCCTGCCTTCCGCTCGTCGTGCTGGACCTCCTGGGTTCGCACAACGACGGTGGCGCGTCGGAGGCCGCGGTCGTCAACACCGACGTCCCGGAGTCGAGCCTGGTGGTGGCGGTCAGCCCCGACGAGCCCACGACGACGACGGCCCTGCCGGCTTCGACGACCTCCACCACCGCGGCGGCGTCGACCTCGACGAAGAAGACCACCTCGACCACGACGCCCAAGGCGGCGGCCTCGACCAAGGCCAAGGCGAGCCCGCCGACCACAGCCCCTGCTCCCGCCCCGTCCAAGGCCAGCGGGCCGGTCGGCTGGGAGGTCGAGTTCATGGCCTGCGTGCGCTGGCGCGAGAGCCGCAACTCCTACACCGCGGTCGATCCCAGCGGCACCTTCATGGGCGCGTATCAGATCTACCAGGGTGGCTGGGATGTGCAGGCCCGCAGCATGGGCCGGAGCGACCTCGTGGGTGTGCCTCCCCACAAGGCGGCGCCCGCCGACCAGGACGCCCTCGCCCTCGCCATGCTCCGCGATCTCGGAACCTACCCGTGGGGCGGGACCTGCGGCTGACCCGACGGGGTCGAGGGTGACCCTCACCCGTCGCGAGATCACCGAGCTCCTCGAGCGGCACGGGCTCACCCCGAGTCGCGCCCTCGGTCAGAACTTCGTCGCCGACCCCAACACGGTCCGACGGATCGTTCGCCTGGCCGAGGTGTCCCCCGGCGATCCGGTCGTGGAGATCGGCCCTGGCGTCGGCTCGCTCACCACCGCGTTGGCCGAGGCCGGAGCCCAGGTCACCGCCGTCGAGCTCGACCGCCACCTGCTGCCGGTGCTCGAGGAGGTCGTCGGCCCGCTCGGCGTGCGGGTGGTGCACGCCGACGCCCTCGACGCCGACTGGGACGACCTGCTGGCGGACCACGACCGCTGGAGCCTCGTCGCCAACCTGCCCTACAACGTCGGCACCACGATCGTGTTGCAGCTGCTCGACGACGCACCCGCCATCGAGACCATGCTCGTCATGGTCCAGCGGGAGGTGGGGGAGCGACTGGCGGCGTCGCCCGGGTCGGGCACCTATGGCATCCCGTCGGTGAAGGTGGCGTTGTGGGCCACCGCCGACGTCGTGGGTCGGGTTCCCCCGACCGTGTTCGTGCCCCAACCGAAGGTGGAGTCGGTGCTGGTCCGGATCCGGCGGCTCCCGGAGCCCGCCGTCGCCGTCGACCCCGATGCGCTGATGGCTCTGGTGCGTCAGGCCTTCGGGCAGCGCCGCAAGATGCTGCGGCGGTCGCTCGCCGGTCGGGTCACGCCCGAGATGTTCGAGGCCGCCGGCGTCGACCCCGAGACTCGGCCCGAACAGCTCGGGATCGCCGAGTGGGGCGCCCTCACCGAGGCCGTCCTCGCCGACCCCTGACCCGGTCAGTCGATCGACTGCACCATCTCGAGCAGCTTGGTGACGGTGCGCCAGTTGCGGGTGGTGCCCGTCCGGGTCGCCCGGGCGGCCAGCTTCGATCGCCCGAGACCCTCGGGCAGGAACAGGTGCACCTCCGATCCCACCACGATCGCCTCGTCGGGGGCGAACGTCTTTGGGTCGTCGGGCAGCGAGGGTGCGTCGTCGGGTCCGAGGAACGTCACGTGGAGCGAACCGGGATCCTCGCCTCGGGCCAGGAACGGGCTCTCCGCGACGACGTCGGCCAGCTGCGTCCTGGTCCGGATCACGACCGACGTCGTCACGTCGCTGTCCGCCGCGATCGCCTCGGCGAGGGCCCTCCCCGCGGCCGCCGCCGGCGTGGTGGTGGAGAACACCAGGTTGCCGCTCTGGATGTAGGTGGCCACGTCGGCGAATCCGCAGGCCTCGGCCATGGCCCGCAGGTCGGCCATCGCCAGCTTGCCCTTCCCGCCGACGTTGATCCCTCGCAGCAACGCCACCATCGCTCCCATCGGGCCTTCCTATCTCATGGACCAGCGACGCCGCGGGCCAAGATGGCGCCCGTGCCCGACGCCCCCCCGAACCCCGTCACGCTCACGGCGCCGGCCAAGCTCACGCTGTCGCTGCGGGTCACCGGCGTGCGGGCCGACGGCTACCACCTGATCGAGGCCGAGATGGTCACCCTCGACCTGGCCGACACGCTCGTCGTCGGGCCCGGGGACGGCCTGGAGGTCGTCGATGCCGCGGTCGGGGATGGGCTGGCGGTCGAGATGGGGGAGGACAACCTCGTGCGGCGGGCGCTGGAGCTCGCCGGGCGGCGCGCCCACGTCCGACTGGAGAAGCGCATCCCCGCAGGTGCCGGCCTCGGAGGCGGATCGGCCGACGCCGCCGCCGTCCTGCGCTGGGCCGGCTTCACCGACCTCGACGCCGCCGCTGGTCTCGGTGCCGACGTCGCCTTCTGCGTCGTCGGCGGTCGGGCCCGGGTGTCCGGCATCGGCGAGGTCGTCGAACCCCTCCCCTTCGTCTCGCGGACGCTCACGCTGTGGACACCGCCGTTGGGCTGTTCGACGCCGGCCGTCTACCGCGCCTGGGACGACCTCGGCGGGCCCTCGGGCGACCACGGCAACGATCTGGAGCCGGCCGCCCTGGCCGTGGAGCCCCGGCTGGCGGAGTGGCGTGACCGCTTCGCCGACGCCGCCGGCCGACGTCCCCGCCTTGCCGGATCCGGGTCGACCTGGTTCGTCGAGGGCGAGGTGCCGGGCGAGGGTCGGATCGTGGTCCGCACCACTCCCGCCGAGCCCTGACTCCGGGCCCCGACGCGCAACCACCCGGCCGTGGGCCGGGTGGAGCGTCGATCTGGTGGTGCGCCGGAGGGGCTACTTGCCCGCCGCGCGTCGCTGGAAGCGGGTGCGCTTCAGCATCTTCTTGTGCTTCTTCTTGCGCATGCGCTTGCGGCGCTTCTTGATGAGAGATCCCATGGCGTCGGCGACCTTAGCGGTGACGGTGCGACCCGTTCCAAACGCCGGCGTCCCGGGACAGCTCGGGGGCAGGGACTCGAACCCCGAAGACCAGGACCAAAACCTGGCGTGTTGCCAATTACACCACCCCCGAAGGGCCCGCCCGACCGTACTAGAAAGGGTTCATGACCCCGAGGCCCCTCTCCGCCATCGTGCTCGCTGCCGGCGAGGGCACCCGGATGCGGTCGACGCGCCCCAAGCCGCTCCACCTGCTGTGCGGTCGGGCCATGGTCCTCTACGTCCTCGACTCGCTCGCCGGCTGCGATCTGCGCCGGGCCGTCGTCGTCGTGGGCCACGGCGCCGAGCGGGTCACCAAGAAGCTGCTCGACGCCGCGCCGGAGGTGCCGCTCGAGTTCGTCGAGCAGTCGGTGCAGCGCGGCACCGGTGACGCCGTGGGTGTGGCGCTCACCGCGTTCAGCGCCGACGAGCTCGACGACACCGAGGCCGACATCCTCGTGCTGCCCGGCGACACGCCGCTGTTGCGGGCGTCCACGATCGCCGACCTCGTCGAGCTGCACCACGCCACCGACGCGGCGTGCACCGTGCTCACCGCCCGCATCGACGACCCCACCGGCTACGGCCGCATCGTCCGTGGACGAGACGAGCGGGTCGATCGCATCGTCGAGCACAAGGACGCCACCCCCGCCGAGCGCGAGATCGACGAGGTCAACACCTCCATCTACTGCTTCCGCGCCAGCGTCCTCGGTCCCGCGCTGCGGCGCATCAGCCCGGAGAACGCGCAGGGCGAGTACTACCTGACCGACGTCATCGAGGTGCTGGCCGGTGCCGGGTACCGGGTGTCGGCCCTGACCGCCGACGACCCGGCCGAGACCCAGGGCGTGAACGACCGGCTCCAGCTGGCCTCGGCCGAGGCGGAGCTGCGTCGGCGGACCAACGAGGCCTGGATGCGCCAGGGCGTCACCCTGGTCGATCCGGAGCGCACCTACATCGACGCCACCGTCACCCTCGCCCCGGACGTCACGTTGTTCCCCGATACCATCCTCCAGGGCCGCTGCGTGGTCGGTGCGGGCGCCGAGCTCGGTCCCAACACCCGCCTGGTCGACTGCGTGGTCGGTCCGGGGTCGGTCGTGGAGAACACGGTCGGGCACGACGCCGAGATCGGAGCCGACGCCCACCTCGGGCCGTTCGCCGTGCTCGAACCCGGCAGCAGCGTCCCTGCGGGCGCCCGGCCGGGGCCGTTCTACACTGCGGTCTCCACCTAGCTCCATGCAGAGGAACCGAATGGAACTCGTGGCGAAGAAGCGGCTCAGCCTGGTGTCGGGCCGGGCGCACCTACCTCTCGCCGAGGAGATCGCCGACCGTCTGGGCGTGCGCCTCGGTGACGCGCACCTGGCGGAGTTCGCCAACGGGGAGTTGCACACCCGGTACGGAGAGTCGGTGCGCGGCACCGACGTCTTCATCATCCAGAGCCATGCCGGCTCGGACACCATGTCGGTGAACGACGCCATCATGGAGCAGCTGATCATGGTCGATGCCGCCAAGCGCGCCTCGGCCAAGCGCATCACCGCGGTGGCGCCGTTCTACGGCTACGCCCGCCAGGACCGGAAGTCCGAGGGTCGCGAGCCGATCACGGCCAAGCTCGTCGCCAACATGTTCGCCGCCGCCGGTGCCAAGCGGCTGATCTCGGTCGATCTGCACTCCGGCCAGATCCAGGGCTTCTTCGACGGCCCCGTCGATCACCTCACCGCCATGCCGGTCCTGGTCGACTACCTCGCTGGCCTCGGCGAAGACCTGGTCGTGGTCTCGCCCGACGCCGGCCGGGTGAAGGTGGCCGAGCGCTACGCCAACCAGCTCCACGCCGACCTGGCCATCGTGCACAAACGCCGGGTGAAGGGCTCGAAGAACACCGTCGAGGCCCGCGACGTCGTCGGCGATGTCGACGGCCGCACCTGCGTGCTCATCGACGACATGATCGACACCGGCGGCACGATCGTCGCCGCCGCCGACCAGCTGAAGGCCCACGGCGCCTCGGAGATCTACGCGGCGTGCACCCACGGGGTGTTCTCCGGCCCGGCCATCGACCGGCTGAAGAACTCGGTGATCTCGAAGGTGGTCACCACCAACACGGTGCCGCTGCCGCCGGAGAAGCAGCTCGACAAGATCGAGGTGCTCTCGATCGCCGGCATCATCGCCGATGCCATCGACGCCGTCTTCGAGGACACGTCGGTGAGCGAGATCTTCGACGGCCACAACCAGTCCTGACCGCCACCCACGAGGGATCGAGGGAGGGCGGTTCGCTCCCCGGCGCTGGTCTCGGTAGCATGGCGAGCCGTTTGCACGACCGTCCCGCCGCCGCGCCTGTCGCGCCGCCGCTTGCAGGAGCACCGATCCATGGCCCTGACCCTCACCGCTGAAACCGGCCGCGTCGCCGGGTCCCGCTCGTCCTCCCGCCTGCGGGCCGAGGGCCAGGTCCCGGGCGTCGTCTACGGCCTGGGCCGTGACACCGTGTCGGTGACCGTCCCGTGGCCGGAGCTGCGCCGGGCGCTGAGCACCGAGGCGGGCCTCAACGCCCTGATCACGCTCGACGTCGACGGCGAGCGCGACCTCGCCATCGTCAAGGACCTCCAGCGCCACCCCGTGCGCCGCTCGGTCCTGCACATCGACTTCCTGCGGGTCGACCCCAACGCCCCCGTCGCCATCGACGTGCCCATCGTGCTCGTCGGCGAGGCCCGCGAGGTCGAGAACCGTCGCGGTGTGGTCGACCATCCGCTCAAGTCGCTGACGGTGAACGCCAAGCCGGCCGACATCCCGTCGTTGATCGAGCTGGTGATCGACGATCTCGACATCGGTGTGACGGTGACCGTCGCCGAGCTCACCCTGCCCGAGGGCGTCACCACCGACGTCGACCCGGATGCGCCGGTCGTGACCGGCATGGCCACCCGCTTCAGCGTGCAGCTCGACCACGGCGTCGACCTCGCCGACCTCGACGCCGACGGTGAGCTCGCCTCCGAGGGCGCGGAGGGCGAGTCCGACGCCGCCGCCGAGGGCGACGCCGAGTAGGTGGCGTTCGGCTCCCGGGGAGATCGTCCCCGGCGGGGCACCCCTGCCGACTGGCTGGTGGTCGGTCTCGGGAACCCGGGCAAGGAGTACGCCGGGAGCCGTCACAACGTGGGCTTCGAGGTCGTCGACCTCCTTGCCCGACGCCACGAGGGCCGGCTGAAGGCGGGCAAGGAGCGCGCCCTCGTCGGCGAGGTGCGTGTCGACGGCCAGCGGATCGCCCTGGCCCAGCCGACGACCTTCATGAACCTGTCGGGCGAGTCGGTGACCCAGCTCGTGCGCCGGTTCGGCGTCGACGACCCGGAGCGGCTGGTGGTCGCGCAGGACGAGCTCGACCTCCCCGTCGGCACCGTCCGCGTGAAGCTCGGCGGCGGGCTGGCGGGCCACAACGGGCTGCGCTCGATCAAGGCGCACCTCCACACCGACGCGTTCGTCCGGGTCCGCATCGGGATCGGCAAGCCGCCGACCAAGGAGCAGGGCGCCGACCACGTGCTGAAGAAGGTCAGCAAGAGCGACCGTGAGCTGCTGGCCGTGGCCGTCGAGGTCGCCGCCGACGCAGTGGAGACGATCGTCGCGGAGGGAGTCGAGGCCGCCATGAACCAGGTCAACAGCCGGTCGACCTGACCTGGGTCAGTCGTCGGCCTTGCAGCACACCTCGAGCTCCATGCCGTCGATGTCGCGGAAGAACAGCGACCACTCCGACCCGAGCCGCTGGATCTCGCCGATCTCGCCACCGGCGGCGA
>DATDIY010000262.1:0-3226 GCA_036520815.1 Acidimicrobiales bacterium | reverse complement strand
TCCTCTCCCGCATCAAGGAGGTGCACGACGAGACCGGCGACAACGACCTCGCCGTCGCCGTCGGTCTGCAGCGCTCCGGGCGGATCATCACCTCGGCGGCGGCCCTCATCGTCGTGGTGTTCGCCGGCTTCGCCACCGGGGAGGTGCTCGCCGTGAAGCAGCTCGGCGTCGGGCTGGCCATCGCCGTGATCGTCGACGCCACCCTCGTGCGGACCCTGCTGGTGCCCGCGACCATGAAGCTGCTCGGTGAGCGCAACTGGTGGGCACCGCCGGCGCTGCGCCGGTTCCACGACCGCTACGGCCTGCACGAGGCACCGTCGACACCCGGTGCTGCGTCCGAGCCCGACGCCTCGAGCCCGGCCGAGTCGGACGCGACGCCCGAGGACCTGGTCGTCCAGTGAGCGCCCATGTCGTCTTCGGCACCGGACAGGTCGGCGGTCAGGTCGTACGACAACTCGTCGCCGCGGGCCAGGAGGTCGCCGCGGTCAGTCGCGCCGGTCGACTGCAGTTCGTGGGGGCTCGAAACATCGCCGGCGACGCGACCGACCCCGAGGTCACCACGGCCGCCTGCATCGGGGCCGACGTCGTCTACTTCTGCCTGGATGCCCCCGACTACGGCCGGTGGCCGGAGCAGTTCCCACCTCTCCAGCGAGGCGTGCTCACGGCCGCGCGGAGGACCGGTGCTCGCCTCGTCGTGCTCGAGAACCTCTACGGCTACGGACCGGTGCACGGCCAGGTGCTGCACGAAGGCCTACCCATGGCCGCCACCTCCGTCAAGGCCCGGACTCGGGTCGCCATGACCAGGGAGCTGATGGAGGCTCACGAGTCCGGCTCGGTGGAGGTCTCCATCGGGCGGGCCTCGGACTACTTCGGTCCCGGCGTCACCCACAGCGCGCTGGCCGAGCTCGTCGTCTCCGCCGCGGTCCGGGGGAAGACGGCCCAGATCATGGGCGACCCCGACCGCCTGCACACCTACTCCTTCACCCCGGATGTCGCCGGCGGGCTGATCACCCTCGGGACGGACCCGAGGGCAGTCGGCTCGGTGTGGCACCTGCCGGTGGGGGAGACGCGGACAACCCGCGAGATCGTCGAGCAGGTGTACGCGCTCGCCGGGACCAGGCCGCGAATGTTCGCAGCGGGACGCACGGTCCTGCGCCTCTACGGGCTCTTGCGGCCGGGGATGCGCGAGTACCTCCACACCCTCTACCAGTTCACCGACGACTGGCAGGTATCCGACGCCCGGTTCAGGGCCACGTTCGGGGATCGCAGCACGCCGCTCGACGACGCACTGCGCGCCACGGTCGAGTGGTCCGTCGCCAACTCGCGCCGACCGTCACGTGAACGAACCGGGTGACGACCGGTCACCGAGTCGGAGTCAGGCCTTGACGTACAGCTCCCACACGTACGGGAAGGGGATCTGGTAGGGCATGACCTTGACGTCGCCCAGCTTGTCGGCGTTGTAGGCGGAGACGTTCGAGCCGTAGAGCACCGGGATGTCGAGGCCCTCGGAGCTCATCTTCTCGGTGATCTCCTGCCAGAGGGTCACCGCCTCGTCGCTGCTGGCGCTCAGGGTCAAGGCCTCGGCGGCCATGGCATTGAGGTCGGGATCGTCGTAGTCGCAGAAGTTGTTGACCGTGTCCCCGACCCACCGGTTCAGCCGCGGGGTCAGCCCCATCACGGGGATCAGGCCGATCGGCGCCTCCTTCTCCGTGTAGAAGTCCTGGACGATCGCGTCGGTGGGCTTCAGGGTGACGTCGACGCCGATCTGGGCCCACTGCTGCTGGACGATCTGGGCGACCTCGGGCATGCCTCCGGCCGTCATCGGCATCACGTCGAAGGTGATCCCGTCCGGGTAGCCCGCCTCGGTGAGCAGCTGCTTGGCGGCCTCCGGGTCGTAGGCGTACTCCTCGGCGAGACCCTCCGGGTAGTAGGGGTGCCCCTCCGGCCAGATGCCGTAGGCCGGGATGCCGGTTCCCTCGTAGAGCGCGTCGTTGATCGCATCACGGTCGAGGGCCCGGTTCAGCGCCAACCTCAGCTTCTCGTTGTCGAACGGGGGCTGGGTGTTGCAGGTCTGGAACCCGATGAGCTGGCTCGCCGAAGGGTTGATGATCGGCTCGATGCCCGAGCCCAGGGCCTCGAGCTGGAGGAAGTTGATCGCCGCGAACTCGACCTGTCCGGCGTTGAGGGCCGAAGTGGCAGCCGTCTCCGCCTCGCCCTGGACGTTGACGAGCTCGATCGTGGGCACCTGGATCGCGTCCACGTCCCAGTAGTCAGCGTTCTTGGTGAGCGTCGCGCTGCGCCCGGGGGAGAACTCGGTCACGTCGTACGGGCCGGCGGCGGCCGGCATCGAGAAGTTCGTGTTCGGCGGGACGACCAGTGTCTCCACCTGCCCCATGTAGGTGTCGTACCAGCCGTTGGCGGTGCCGCCGGGGATCGTGAGCCGCAGCGTCAGGTCGCCGGTGACCTCCACGCTGTCCAGGTCGTAGAACGTCGCGGCGAACGCGGTGTTGGTCGGGTTCGCCAGGTTCTTGTCGAGGACCTGCTTGACCAACGCCGCGTCGAGCGCGCTGCCGTCGGGGTAGGTGACGCCGTCACGCAGGACCACGTCGATCGTGGTGCCGTTGACGATGGTCACGCTCTCGGCCAGGTCGGGCTCCGGCTTCCCATCCAGAGCGAGACGCATGAGGCCCCCGTACACCACGTTCAGCAGGGCGTCGTTGCCGACGTTGGCGACCGTCGCCGACGGGTCCCAGGAGAAGCCACCCGTCGCGTTGGAGACCAGGTCGTACCCGACCTTCGCCACCCCGTTCGGGTCAGCGGTAGCCGCTTCTCCGACAGTCGTCTCGGGGCTGGCATCGCCCCCGTCGTCGCTGGAGCACGAGGCGAGCACCAGGCTCGAAAGTGCCAACAGCCCCACGATCACGCGAGTGGTGCGCCGCATGGATCCCCCCTCAGATGTACCGGGCTGGGACTGTGGCCCCCACCACCGTCCCCCGGTAGACGCATGTTCTAGCAAAGAAGAGAACCAGGTGCTGCGATTCGGGAGTGAGCGCTCGGTCACCGATGTGGTCGCCCTCGGCGGGCGGCTCGGGGTGGAGCGCGCTCCGGGCCGCTTGCATAGGGCGACGGGTACCCTCAGGACATCGGCGAGTAGGGGGCGGACGTCATGAGAGCGTGGCTCAGAAGGTTCTGGAAGCGCATCACCAAGCCCATGGCAGCACGGGAT
>DATDIY010000261.1:0-6850 GCA_036520815.1 Acidimicrobiales bacterium | reverse complement strand
TCGCATCGCGGCGCAGGACCAGAAGGCAGCAGCGGAGCTGGCTGCGGTCACCCCGAGCTCCATCGTCACCATCGCGTCAGGGCCCGATGCCGGGTCCGGCCGGCTCTCGCTGCTCATGCGCTACGTGCCCGCCGGCATGGTGCTCGGCCTGCTCCTCTCGATGGCGGTGGTGGCCGTCGTCGAGCGTCGCCGGCCCTGGATCACCGAACCCACCGAGGCGGCCCGCCTGCTGCAGGCGCCGCTGCTCGGCGTCGGACCGGGCGGCAAGGCGGCCACCGGCGCCCACGGGCGCGACCAGGTGGCGCCCGTCGTCGCCATGTCCACGTTGCGGGCGGTGGGCAACGCTCCCACCGGCATCGTGCTGCTCATCCCGCGCGGCGCCGTCGAGGTCGGTGACGGTTCGATCCTGCTCGCCCGGGACATGACGCCCGTGCTCGAGCGGGCCGGTGCCAAGGTCGCCGTGCTCGCCGTGGCCGCGTCGGGCCGAGCGTTCCTCCTGCGCTCGGAGGGCACCGAGGAAGAGATCGAGGGGCTGTGGTCGGAGTTCTCCGGCCGCGAGGAGTTCGAAGCGACCCTCCGCCAGATGGGTGTCGACGCCGACCTCGTCGTGCTCGTGCCCGTGGTCGATGTCGATCACGACGTGCTGCTCGACCTCATGTTGCTCGCCGACGTGAGCGTCGTCGCCATCCGCACCGGTGAGGTCATCGACCCGCTCGTCACCCTGCGCCGCGACTTCGACGCCCTCGGCCGCGAGCCCCACGGCGTGGTCGCCGATCTGGCGCTGCGCTGAGCGACATGGCTCTGGCCGCCCGACCTCTCTCGGCCCCGCGGGCGCGTCGCGAACGGGTGGAACCCGGCCCGGATGTCGAGCCGGTCGCCCCTCTGCGGTCCACCGTCGCGGGCACCCTGCTGCTGCTGTACATGGCTGGTTTGGCTCTGTTCGACCAGTCGTTCGCCCGCCTCGGCATCCCGGGGCTGCCCGTGTACGCCTCCGAGGTCGTGCTCGCCACCGGGGTGCTGTTCCTGCTGACCCGACGACACCCGCTTCGGGGCGTACGCACCGGGCGGTGGTTCGCCCCGACGCTGTTGGTGCTGTTCGTGGGGTGGGGTCTGGTGAAGCTGCTCGCATCCCTGCACTACCCGGTCATGGCGGTGATCCGAGACTCCGCCCTCGTCTACTACGCGTTGTTTGCGGTGGTCGTGATCGGCCTGAGCGGCTACGACCGTCGCTTCCACCCGAGGGCGATGCTCGAGCTCTACGGGCGGTTCGTGCCGTGGCTGCTGCTGATCGCGCCGATCCGGATCCTCGCCGCCGTCGTCCTCTTCGAGCAGGGGCCGTTGATCCCGGGGACCGACGTCTACCTGCTGTCGGGCCATCGCCTGGGCAACCTGGCCGTGAACGTCGCGCTGGCCACGGTCTTCCTCGCCAGCTCGGGGCGGAACAACCGGGCGACCGTCGCCGGCATCGTCGCCGGCGTGATCATGATCATCGTGATGGGCACCCAGTCGCGCGGCGGCGTCGTCGCCGCCGTCGTGGCGATCACCCTCGCACTCGTGGTGTGGAACCGCTGGATCCGGCTGCGCCTCGGCTGGGTGCTCGCCATCGGGGCTGCCCTGTTCGTGCTGGCCTGGGGGCTCAACCTTCACATCCCGGCCGGCACCCGTGACATCTCGGTCACCCAGCTCGGCGCCAACTTCTCGGCCATCGTCGGTGGGGGGTCCAGCGGGGCCGAGGCCCAGGCCAGCGCCACCATCGACTTCAGGGAGGACCTCTGGTCGGCGGTCCTGGCTGACACGATCCGCACCGGCCAACTCGAGAACGGGTGGGGCTTCGGACCCAACCTCGGGGTCGACTACCTGCCGAGCCACGTCGATTCGGCTCTGCGCAACCCGCACAACAGCCACATGACCGTGATCGCCCGCCTCGGACTGGTGGGCCTCGCTCTCTGGATCGGGCTCTGGGTGAGTTGGTTCTACGGCGTCCTCAGCCGGGCCCGTCGCGCCGTCCGAACCCGGCTGTTGGCGCGGGACCACGCTGGACGGCTGGCTCTGCTCGCCGCGGTCGGGTGCTCGGGCATGCTGGTGAACGCCTACTTCGACCCGACCCTCGAGACGCCCATGGTCGCTACCTGGCTGTGGGCGCTGTTCGGCTTCGGCTTGATCGCAGTGAGCGGCCGGTTGGTCGGGGCCTCGCCCGGTCGGGACGAGCCCGCAATCGCGCCGACCGGCGCCTGAGTATCCGAGGATGAGAGGGGCCGGAATGCTGGTGTCGGTGGTGACTCCCACGTTGAACAGCGCTCGATGGATGCACGAGTGCTGCGCCTCGGTGCTGATGCAACAGGCCGAAGGAGTGGAGGTCCAGCACGTGGTGGCCGACGGCGGCAGCACCGACGACACCGTCGCCATCGCCGAGTCCTACGGCGCCACCTTGGCGCCGCGCGACCCGGCCGACGACCTCGAGACCGTGATCAACAAGGCGACCCTGTTCTCGTCGGGACAGCTGGTGGGGTTCCTCGGCTCCGACGACGTGTTGCTGCCCGGTGGCCTGTCCGCTCTCGTACGGCGCTACCAGGAGTCGGGGTGTCGGTGGGTCATCGGCGGCTACTACTGGATGGACGCCCACCTTCGCCCGATCGGGCGGGTGGCGCCGCCCCCCACCTACCTCCCGGCGCAGTTCCAGGCGGCGCTCGGCTGGCTCTACATAAGCCACCAGGCCACCTACATGGAGCGATCGCTCTTCGAGGAGCTGGGTGGGTTCGACCCCGGCTTCGTCGCCTCGGGCGACTACGACTTCTTCATGAGGGCGATGGCGATCGCCCCCTATGCAGCAGAGCCTCAGGCCGTCACCGGGTACCGCCGCCACGGTTCGAACTGGAGCGCGGTCCGGACCGAGGCCATCGAGGAGGGTGCCGAGGTCGTGCGGCGCTACGCCCCCTCTGAACCATGGAAGCGGTCGCTGTACCGCTACGGGATGAAGGCGTACGTCAACGCCCGCAACCCGGTGTGGAGCTACCGAAAGTTTCGTCCGCTCCCGCCGGCCGAGTAGGCGCGGGCGCGCCGTTCGACCGCTGTCCGTCACTGAACTCTTCCTTTACGTAAGGGAAGAGTGTCGATAGGGTGCCCGGGTGGTCGAAGACCCTGCTCGCACTGCGAACCGGCCGTGGTCGGGCACGACCGTCCTCGTGACCGGTGCGACGGGATTTCTGGGTGGGGCCCTCGTCCGCAAGCTCCTCGACGAGGGCGCCGCAGTGGTCGCTGTGGTCCGCGCCGAGCGGCCTATGTCGCAGCTGTATCGCGAAGGTCTGGATCAACAGATCCTGATCGAACGCGGGGACGTCTCCGACGCCGAGTTCATGCGAGCGGTCTTCGAGCGCAATGAGTTCGACGCGATGTTCCACACGGCGTACGGCGCTGATGTCAACCGGGTGCTCGCCGAGCCGCTCGAGTGCTTCCGGGGCAGCGTTCAGAGCACCTGGTACATGCTCGAGCTCCTCCGTGAGCTCCAGCCCGGGTGCATCTCGGTGATCAGCTCCTCCGACAAGGCGTACGGCTCGCAGGAGCTGCCCCTGCGGGAGAGCAAGCCTCTGCAGCCGACCCACCCGTACGAGGTGGCCAAAGCGTCTCAGGATCTCATCACCCAGAGCTACGGGAAGGTGTTCGGGCTTCCGACCGCCGTCACGAGGTGTGCCAACTTCTTCGGCCCGAACGACCTCAACATGTCGCGCATCGTTCCCGGCACGCTCGAGCTCCTCTCCCGTGGTGAGCGGCCCGTGTTGCGGTCCGACGGCCGCTCCACCCGCGATTTCCTCTACATCGAGGACGCGGTGGACGCGCAGTTGCTCCTGGCCGAGGCGCTGCGTCGTGATCCGACCCTCTACGGCGAGGCCTTCAACTTCTCCTACGAGATGCAGATCCAGATCCTCGATCTGGTCGGCAGGTTGATCGACCTCACCGGCAGCAGCGTGACCCCGATCGTGACCGAGGGCGTGACGGCCGAGATCCCTCATCTTCACCTCGCGTCGGACAAGGTGATCGATGTGCTCGGATGGCAGCCGTCGGTCGGGTTCGAGGCGGGGCTGGAACGGACGGTGGCGTGGTACGGCGACTACTTCGGCGCCGACTTCATCCGCAGTCAAGCGCGCGGCCAGATGGCGAGCAGCCCGACGCTCCGTCGGGGGTAGTGGCGAACGACACATCACTGCGTCCCCCACTGGAGACCGAGGTCGCGCGACTCTGTGAGTGGCGACCACGACATACGGGATGGAGGCGACGTGGCGGCACCGCAGAACCCGATGTTCGGGCTCGGCGACGAGGACGACGAAGTCCCCTCGGGCGCGCTCGTCGATGACGGGCTCGGTACCGCAGCACCCCGACCGACGCACCTGCGTTCGCTCCCGTCCGACGGTTTCGACCTCTCCGATCTCCCGACACCGGACGGGAGCCGCCACGCCGGTCGATACGCGCTCATCGCCAAGCGGGCTCTCGACCTCGTGATCGCCGCAGTCGTGCTGGTCGTCACCTTGCCGGTGCTGGTCGTGGCCGCCGTGGCGGTGCGCCTCAGCATGGGCGGTCCGGTGCTCTTCCGTCAGGTGCGCCTAGGGCGCCACGGAGAGCCGTTCGAGGTGCTCAAGTTCCGCACCATGAAGCCGGACAGGCGCCGTAGGGAAGAGGGCGGTCCGCCCGAAGGCAGCCCGGAACGGCGACGGACCCACAAGAGCGCCGACCATCCGCTGCTCACCCCGGTCGGACGGGTGCTTCGGACCTACTCCGTCGATGAGCTGCCCCAGTTGATCAACGTGCTGCGCGGCGACATGAGCATCGTGGGCCCTCGGCCCGAGCTGCCGTCGGTCGTGGCGGGCTACGACGACTGGCAGTACGGGCGGCTGCTGGTCCGACCCGGCCTCACCGGACTGTGGCAGATCACGGCCCGCGGCGACGGTGGCCCGATGCACGAGCGCACCGATCTCGACATCGACTACGTCCGGACGATGGGCCTGCGGACCGACGTCCGCATCATGGCGGCGACGCCTCGGGCCATGCTCGGCGCCCACAAGGGCTACTAGCGCCCGATCTCAGCCTTGGCGGTCGAGGTCGTCGGCCGCCACCCCTTCTCGTCGACCCATGCTCACCGACGAGCTCCGGCCCCGATCTCCCGAGCGCCAGATCGCCAGCGTGAACATCGAGATGAGCGCGATGGCGGCCATCACCGCCAGCACGTCGCCGGTGTGGATGCCGTGGTTGGGAGAGAGCTGGATGATGATCGGCCCGATGCGGGTCTCGGCGGCGACGACCAGGGCCACGATCGCGCAGAGCACTGCTACGACCGCGCACAGGATCCACCGCACGAGCCGCACCGTAGTCGCCCGGCGAGGCAGCCCGAACACGCCCGCAGGGACAGGGGCGAGGCCTTCGGTGTCGCCGATCAGCAGGTGCCGCCGGCGCCGAGCTCCTGCACCCAGTAGTACGACAGCGGCTCGGGACCGGCGCCGTCGGGGTCGCCCTGGGCCCGGCCCAGCCCGAGGTGGGTGAACTCCGGGCGCAGGAGGTTCTCCCGCTCGCTGGTGCCCGACTCGAGCATCGCCTGAGCCACTGCCGCCGAGGTCGGGTGGCCGTAGGCCAGGTTCTCCCCGGTGGACGTTCCGCCGTAGGTGCTGACGCGTGTCCAGGGCTCGGCGCCATCAGGCCCGGTCTCGTCGAACCAGGCGTTGTCGGCCATCGTCGAGGCATAGGCCTGGGCGGCGGTGTCGAGTGCGGAGCATCGGACCAGGGGCTCCAGTCCCGCACCTGTGCGCACCTCGTTGACCCGGGCCAGCACGTCGTCGTCCCAGTCGACGGGGGTGGTCGGGGTGGTGGGAACGGTCGTCCCGCCACCGCCCGGGGTCGTCGACGACGTCGTGGGCGATGGCTTGGTGGTGGGTGTCGTCGGGTTGGAGCTGGGCTTGGACGGAGGGTTCGGCTTGGTCACCTTCACCTTGCGACACCCCAGGTTGGTGTTGTCGCCGGGGCTCCGCGGAGCGTTGATGCCGTAGACGCAGATCTCGTGGGAACCGGGAGCCACGCTCACCACCGCCCGGTAGCCGTGGTCGGGCCCGGCGCCGGCGACCGATGCAGCCACGTCGGGCCGGGGACGGTCCGCCCGCACGGCCAGGCCCTCGCCGTCGACGTAGATGTGCACGTCGATCGGCTCGTTCGGGGTGTCGGGATCCCAGGCCCATCCCTCGATGGTGAGGGTCGATCCGGAGACCGACACCTTCACGGCGGTCGTGTCGACGTTGCCCTCGGGGAGGCAGGCGGTGAGGGCGGCTCCCAGGGCGAGGGCCGCGGGGATGAGTCGCAGGCGTGCACGGAGCGTCATCCCTTCGTAACGACCACTCAGAGCGCTGACTTGAGCGATTTTCGCCACCGGCAGCGAGGTCGGGAGCTCGAGCGAAGACCCTGGTCAGGCCTCGGTAGACGCCGATCCGGATGGTCAGGCGGTATCGTCGTGTCGGCGGCGCGCTGACCCTCTGACCCGACACCACTGTTCGCGAACTGTAATACACGCAACGTGGGCGTCTTCCGGTCAGATCGGCCCTTGAGCGACGCAACGCGGTCGTCCGACCCGGTTCCGCCGTAGTCTTGCCACTGTGAGTGGGCGATGGCTACGCTGGACTCTCCGAGATGGAAGCCCGGACCGTCCCCGCTGGGGTCGGCTGGCGACACGATCCATGGAGAGCGGGAAGATTCATGGCCAAGGTGCTCGTAGGTGGCGGTGGTGGGTTCATCGGTGGGCATTTGGTGGCGTCGTTGTTGGCGGATGGTCATGTGGTGCGGGTGGTGGATGTGAAGCCGTTGGGTGAGTGGTATCAGG
>DATDIY010000260.1:0-8968 GCA_036520815.1 Acidimicrobiales bacterium | reverse complement strand
TACGGCACGGCGGCCACGAGGAAGGTTGCGGCCACGATGGCCGGCGCGCCGAGCCGCCATCGCCAGGACCCGGTGCACCAGATCACCACAGCGACCGGCACGAGGAGTGCGAGAGCGAGCGGCGGTTTGTCCGAGGCCGTGAACCCCACGACCACGAGGCACAGCACCGCCCACGGCCAGGCGCGGCTGCGCCACCACCGGACTGCTCCGAGGGTCACGAGCGCGCTGAGCACGGCGAAGAACAACTCGACGGAGATCGCGTACGTGTAGAGGTACAGGGCTCCGCCGAACGTGAACGCGGTTACGAGGAGAGGGACAGCCGGGCCCGCCAGACGGGTGCGGAGGATGGCGATGGCAGCAGCCACCAGGCCGAGGAGCAGGAGAGCGTTGCCGACGGCCAGGCCCTTCGAGAAGCCGAGCGCTCGGACGAACGGCGCGAGGTACAGCGGATAGCCGTACGGCTTCGCGGTGGTGTAGGCCTCGGAGTTGGTGCGGAAGAAGAACGACTGCGGCCTGGCCATCCAACGGAACTCGACATCGGCCCAGCGTTGGGTGTCGCGCTCGTCGAGGCTGAGGTTGTGGCCGTCATAGGCGAGGCTGAGCGCCTGCAGCGCGTAGCTCGTCTCGTCCCCGCTCGTCGGGATCTCGGCGTGGTCCCAGGTGATCGTGGCGGCGACCGAGCCGACCACCAGCAGGGCCAGGAGCGCCCAGGCTCCGAGCGTCGACGCCCGTGGTCGGTCGTCCCCTGTCAGGACGCGCAGGGCGCGTTGGGAGGAGCTTCCCTTGGCGCTGTGGGTCTGCTGAGCGTCCCTGGTCGACGGTTCGGGGGGTGTCGTCGTGGGTACGGGCACGTGTCCTCCACGGCGGGCCGCGTTCGAGGACCCGCCGGTTCCCATGATGGCCTCGTCGCCACCGACTTCCGGGGAGGTCCGATCGGCGAGCGCGGCCTGCGTAGCATTGGTGGGTGGAGATGATCTCAGTGGTGCTCCCCGCGTACAACGAGCGGGAGTCGCTGCAGGAGCTGCTGCCGGAGCTCGTCGCCGTCCTCGACACCGTGGACGCCAAGTTCGAGGTGCTCGTCGTCGACGACGGCTCGGTGGATGGGACGCGCTCGGCGGTGGGTGCACTCGATCTGGAAGGGGTCCGGTGCCTCCGGCTCCGGCGCAACAGCGGGAAGTCGGCGGCGTTGAGCGTGGGCCTGGCGGCCACCGTGGGAGACGTCGTGGTCCTCATGGACGCCGACGGCCAGGACGACCCGGCCGAGCTGCCCCGGATGCTGGCCGAGCTGGGGGAGGGCACCGACCTCGTCACCGGCCAACGGTCGATCCGCAACGACCGGTTCGTGAAGCGCCACACCTCGCGCCTCTACAACTGGACGACCCGGAGGATCACCGGGGTCGAGGGTCGCGACTTCAACAGCGGCTACAAGGTGATGACCGGCGAGCTGGCACGCGGGCTCGACCTCTACGGCGAGCTGCACCGCTACATCCCCGTGCTGGCGGTCTGGCAGGGCTACGGCGTCACCGAGCTCCCGGTCACCCACCGGGCCCGGACCCACGGCCACTCCAAGTTCGGGGCGGTCCGCTTCTGGCGGGGCTTCCTCGATCTCATCACCGTGAAGTTCCTCACCCAGTACACGAGCCGGCCGTTCCACCTCTTCGGTGGGATCGGCATCGTGTTGCTGGTCTCCGGCGGCGGGCTGCTCGCCTGGATGCTCGGGACGAAGCTGACCGGCCAGGCCATCGGGGAGCGCCCGGCCCTGATGCTCGGCGTGCTCTTGACGGTCGTCGGGGTGCAGATGGTGTCGCTCGGCCTGCTCGCCGAGCTGGTCGTGAACCTCCGTCGCCGCAGCAGCCTCGACGCGACGGTCGAGGTGGACTGACCACTCGATGGCCACTCGCCCATCCAGGCGCTTCGCTTGGGTCTCCACCGTCCTCGGCACCCTCATCGGGATCCTGGGCCTGGTCTTCGTGGTCGCCAAGATCGCGCAAGGGTGGAACGAGTCCTCCGATGCCATCGCCGACGCCGACTGGTGGTGGCTGGCGCCGGCGGCGGTCGCGGCTGCGGCCGGCATGGGCTGGGTCGGTCTGGGGTGGCGTCAGTGCCTCGAGGTGCTGGGCGTCCGAGCCCCGCGGCTCGACGTCCTCGTCTGGTACTTCATCGGCCAGATGGGCAAGTACATCCCGGGCGGGGTGTGGCCGGTGGTCGGACGTGGGGAGATGGCCACCCGGGCCGGGGTCCCACGCCCCGCCGCCTACAACTCGGTCGCGCTGTCGATGGCGATCACGTATCTGTCGGCCACGGTGGCGGTGCTCTTCCTGTCGCCGCTCTACTTCACCCGCTCCGATGCCAGCGGTGAGGTGCTGTGGCTGGTCGCATTCCTCCCGCTCGGACTTGTGCTGCTGCATCCGGCGGTGCTTCGTCGCCTGCTGCGCGTCGCCGAGCGGGTCCTCGGTGACGGCTCCCACCCGATGGTGCCTCGGTGGCGCGACACCCTCCGACTGATCGTGGTCCTCCTGCCGGCGTGGGCCGGAATCGGGACCTCGACCTGGATGGTGGCTCGCGCCTTGGATCCGTCAGCGCCGTTCGTGCCCGTTGTGCTCGCCGGCGTCTTCTCATGGATCGTCGGCTTCCTGGCCATTCCCGTGCCCGGCGGTGTGGGGGTGAGGGAGGCTGCCTTCGTGGCGACGGCTCAGTCCCTGTCGCCCGGCGTCGCCGGCGCGACCGCGCTCGTGTCCCGACTCATCTTCATGGCCGTCGACGCGGCAACGGCAGGTCTGGCCGCCGGCCCTCTGCGCCGTCGGACGTCGACCCGGGCCCGCGCCGGGCACCCCGTCGTGGTCGTCAGCGGAACCCCTTCAGGAGGTCTCGCGACACCTCCCGGCGGGTACCCGTCAGGCTCTTGAGGCGGAGAATCCGGACGCCGAACCACCTCAGGTACTTGGCGGCGTGGCGATGGAGCTCAACGGTGCCCTTCCGTAGGTACAGCAGCCGGTAGCGGCCCTGCTGCTGGAGGCGCAGCTTGCGGACGAGCTCGTCATGGAACCGCTCGACCGAGCGAGGGGAGGCGAGCCGGGCAGCGACCCGGTTGGGTGCCACCATGTCGGGGCGGTGCAGACCGAGCCGATCGAGGTGCTCGGCGTAGGCGTAGGCGAAGTCGCCGTACACGACGTTGCGCTTCTGCGACTCCTGGATCTCGTCCTCCGACACCGGCACGGCGCGGATGCGCCCCTCGTCGAAGAGCTGATCGATCGTGTCGGCCATCGCCGCCGTGCGGCTCACGACGATGCTGATTCCCGTGGTGGTGGCGACCGTGCTCGGGAGCCATGCGTCGCCCACGACGACGTCGGCCAGCACGTTGCCGTGGTTCACGCACACGTGGCACCGAGGTGTGTTGAAGGATCGGTCGAAGGCGACCTGGTACCCGAAGTCCACCCGACGGCCGATCGACCGCGATCCTTTGGAGGTGTGGATCACCAGCTTCCCGATCGGTCCGCCGCCTCGGTAGGAGATGTCCTGGATGTCGTCGAAGTCGATGCCCTTGAACGCGCAGATCGCGCGGAGCGCGTGGTGGCTGTACTGCCAGCCGCAGAGGAGGCCCACGGTGGAGTGGATCCGCGATCGGAGGTGTGGGGCACGAGCCTCGATGTAGGTGAACAGCCCTTCGAGGTGGCACGGGATGGCGACCACCACGAATCGACCCTCTGTCTCCTCCAGCAGTTGCAGGGCCTGGGGCTGGGCGAGGTTGTGGTAGATCGACCCCGGAAGCTCCTCGATCTCCTCGGCTCGGCGCACGATGCGAGGCCGGAAGTCGAGGCCCTCGACGTGGCCGAGGGCGATGATGCCGTCGACCTCGGGATCGGCGAGGAGGTGGTGGAGGAGCTCCTTGATGATGCCGCCCGAGCTCGACCGCCGGTTGCGCTCCAGGTCGGTGCTCTGGGCGAGGTGCACCGCCTTCACGACCCCGAACGGTCCTGGCGTCTCACCCGGGAAGTTCCGGGCCTGGAGCCCGGGGAAGTCGACGGCCACCGCGGGGCACACCGCCGCCGCCTCAGGCCCGCCGACGTGATCGGGCTCGTAGATCTGCTTCACCGGGTCGAGCACGATCGAGATGGTCGGGTCGGCGGCCTGGCAGGCACCACACCCGATGCACATCGACGACGCCAGGACGCCGCTGAGATCCCGTCGGATCGTCGTCATGCGGATGCCTCCGTGAGGGCGAGGACCCGTCCGATCTCGTCGAGGTTGCGCTCGGCGGAGGAGCGGACCGCCGGCAGGTGTTCGAGGATCCGGCGCCGGAGCGCCTGCTCGTCGTCCGCGATCGTCGAGTAGAGACGCACGAGCTCCGCACCGTCGAGTCCGGCGTAGTCGACCATGCTCGACTCGAGGCCGAACTGTTCGAGGACCTCGGCGTACTTGTGGCTCCACCCGACCACGAGGGGCGGCGTTCCGACGGCGAGGGCCGAGACCATCGCGTGGAATCGCGAGGTGACCAGCACCGAGCAGCGCTCGATGACCGCCCGCAGCTCGAACGGGAGGAGGTCCTGGTCGAGGAGCAGGCAGCGCTCGGGCCGCTCCAGCCGGGCCGCGATCGCCCTGCACACAGGCACATCGTCGAGGCGCCGCGGCAACGGAGATGCGCTGGTCGAGTGGGCGAACAGCACGACGCCGGGCCCGTCGCCAGGCAGGCCGTCGATGAACGATGCCAACGTGCCCACGTAGTCGATGCCCCGCTCGGCGCAGAGGCCGTCGACCACGGCGCTGGGAGCGACGCCCACGAGGCCGGATCGGCCGTCGAGGAGTGCAGCGGCCCGGGCCTTCGTAGCGGGGTTGAGGTGCATCAGGAACGCCAGGTCGTCGGCGGTCACGACCCGGCCAGGGAGCAGGGGCTCGAGGTGGGCCACTGAAGCCTCTCCCCGCGCGACCACCCCGTCGAGTCGCGGGAGCAGCGTCGTGGCGAGGATCCGGGTGACCGGGTCGTCGAACGGGCCGAGCGCCTGGGAGGCCTTGACCTGAGGGGTGCCGAGCAGCATGGGCACCAGGTTCACCAGAGCTCCGTAGATCGTGAACCGCCACCGTCGGGAGCTCGAGTAGCTGATGCCCGACACGTCGACGACGAGGTCGGCGCGACGGATCGCCCGCAGGGCGGGTGGACGGCACAGCCAGGCCCAGGGCAACCCGACCCGGCGCAGCACGGCGGCCATCACGGCCAGCGGGAGATGCGACGCCACCAATTCGAGTGGCGTGGCCGAGACCGCACGGGCATCGGCCCGGCCGGCACGACGAAGGGCGTCGGTGTCGGCCTCGGGGTAGGTCGAGAGGACGGCGATCTCGACATCGCCCCACCGGGCGGGCAACTCGTCGAAGAGGGCCTGGAGCATGGACGCCGCGCCCTTGTTCGCGGAGTAGGCCGCGCCCGTCGTGGCGATCCGAACGGTCATCCGGGCGAGGCTAACCGGGTCCCCAGAGGGGGCCTGGCAGCGGGGGCGCCTGCGCTCGGGGCGGCGTGGCCCGCAGCGGTAGTCTCGCTCGGTGACCGACCTTCCGCTCCCGGTCCGCGTCGTGGTGCTCAACTTCAACGGGGGCGCCGACACGCTCCGGTCGTTGCGTCACCTGCGCGCTCTCGACTGGCCGGCCGACCAGCTGCAGATGGTGTGCGTCGACAACGGCTCCACCGACGGCAGCGTCGAGGCCATCAGAGCCGAGATGTCCGAGGTGGACATCCGCCTCGTCGGTCGCAACGAGGGGTTCCCCGCCAACAACCACGCGCTGGGGGATCTCGACGGGGTTCGATACGTCGCCCTGGTCAACAACGACGCCTTCGTCGAGCCCGACTTCCTCGCCCCGTTGGTCGAGGCCCTCGACGACGACCCAGCCCTCGGTGCCGCCTGCCCGAAGATCCTTCTGGCGCCTCCCTTCGTGGAGATCCGGGTCGAGTCGCCGCTGTTCGATCCCGGACCCGGGGACACCCGGGAGCTCGGGGTGATGCTGCGTGGCGCCGAGGTGGACGGGCGCGACGTGTGGGGCGACGTCCACACCGGTGAGGGCGGCTGGGGGCGTGAAGCCGACCGCGACGGCACGTTCGAGTGGCTGGCCCCGTCGGCCGTGGTGCGGGTACCGACCCGACCCGGTGGTTCGGACACCGCCACGCTGCACCTGTGGTCGCCTGTGTCTGGCGAGGTCAAGATCGACGCCGGCGAGGGTCCGGTCAGCGCCCGGGTGGGCCCGTCGACCGCCCAGATCACCGTCGCCCTCGGCGAGGACGGCGTCGACGTGATCAACAACGTCGGTTCGGTGGTCTTCGCCGATGGCGCCGGTGCCGATCGCGGGTGGCTCGAGGAGGACCGGGGCCAGTACGACCAGGCCACCGAGGTCTTCGCCTGGTGCGGTGGGGCGGTGCTGCTTCGCCCCGAGATGCTCAACGACGTCGGGGTGTTCGACGAACGCTTCTTCCTCTACTACGAGGACACCGATCTCTCGTGGCGGGGCCGGGCCCGGGGCTGGCGGTACCGCACGGTGCCGACGAGCCGGGTTCGACACCTCCACGCCGCCAGCAGCGGGGAGGGCTCGGAGGTGTTCGCCTTCCACGTCGAACGCAACCGGCTCCTCATGCTGGTCAAGAACGCTCCCGCCCGGCTCGCCGCCGAACAGGTCGCCCGGTTCGTCCTCGTGACCGCCTCCTACGCCCGTCGCGACGTCGTTCGCCCGGTCCTGGCCCGCCGTCGACCCCGCCCGACGGTCGTCCGGCGTCGCTTGCTGTCGTTCGCCGGCTTCCTGCGCCTGCTCGGTCCGATGCTCGGCGAACGACGTCGGCTCCGCCGACGCCAGCTGGTTCCCGACGCAGAGCTCGCACGGTGGTGGCGGGTCCGGTGAGCGCGCCGAAGGGCCTGCGGGTGGCGGTCTACGACCGCCACTGGGCGACGGCCGGTGGTGGCGAGAAGTACGCAGGCGGCATCGCCGAGGTCCTCAGCCACGACAACGACGTCCCCCTGATCGCCAACGACGAGATCGACCCGGAGTGGCTCGGGGAGCGGCTCGCCCTCGATCTGGGTCGGGTGACGGTGACCGTGGTCGACGAGTGCGACCCCCTCGAACGGGTGAGCTCCGGCTTCGACCTGTTGGTGAACGCGTCGTACCGCAGCCACGGCCGCAACGGGGCCCGCCACGGGATCTACGTCGTGCACTTCCCCGACCGACCCGGCGCCACGCTGTCAGGCTGGCAGCGGGCGGTCGTGGGCCGGATGCGGAGGTGGCGGGGTGACGCGGCCGGGCCGGTGCGGGTCGAGTCCGGGTTCCACGAGCCCGACGCCATCCGTTGGCAGCAGGTGCACTGGACCAACGGGCGGGGAGTGTTGGCCGTCGACCTGCCTCCTGGCCGCACCGGCATGCTGCGCATCCGTCTGGGTCGCTTCATCCCCGGGGGCGTCGACCGACCGGTGGTGGTAGAGGTCGACGGAGCTCCTGTCGTGGAGGCGGTCCTTCGGGCCCCGAGCTCGCGTCGAGAGGTCCTGGAGCCGCTGCTGTTGTCGGTCCCTGTGCGCGGCCGCACCGGGGGCACCAACGTGGTGATCCACAGCGACGCCGGCAGCCCGCACGACGTGATCGGCAACGGCGACCGACGTCATCTCGGCGTGCCCGTCGTGTCTGTCGGGCTGGGTCACGGACCGATGGCGGCCACGCTGGCCCAGGCGTCGCTCCTCGGCGCCGATCGGCCCGGGGTCGGATGGCTCGACTCCTATGACCGGGTCGTGTCGAACTCCGCATTCACCGCCGGGTGGGTGCAGCAGTGGTGGAACCGGTCGAGCGACGTGGTCCCTCCTCCCGTGGGTCTCCGTGAGCCGGGGGAGAAGGATCGGGTGATCCTCACCGTGGGCCGGTTCTTCGCTCCGGGTCGGGGCCACGCCAAGAAGCAACTGGAGATGGTGGACGCCTTCCGTCGTCTCGGCGGGGCGGCCGAGGGATGGGAGCTGCACCTCGTCGGTGGTTGCAGCCCGGAGGACCGGGGATACCTCGAGCAGGTGCAGCGAGCCGCCGAGGGTTCGGCCGTCGTATTGCACGTCGACGCCTCCGGGGCGGAGCTTGATTCGCTCTACCGACGCGCCGCCGTCTACTGGCACGCCACCGGACTCGGTGAGGACCTCGACGACGACCCGGTCCGAGCCGAGCACTTCGGGATCACCACGGTGGAGGCCATGTCCGCCGGTGCGGTGCCCGTCGTCATCGACGCCGGCGGCCAGCCCGAGATCGTCCGCGACGGCCTCGACGGGTTGTTGTTCCACGACATCGACGGGCTGGTGGGGCGCACCCGTGAGCTCCTCGCGGATCCTGCCCGCCGCGCCCGCCTGGCAGCATCCGCCGAGGAGAGGGCCCAGCGCTACGGGCTCGAGGCGTTCGGCGAGCGGTTCTCGGCCCTGATCGGCGACGTCGTCGGCTCCTGACCCGGGCCGGGGTCGGTTGGCGAGGCCGTCTCCGTCGAGATCCCTGGCAACGCGGCGATGACCGCCCATCCGACGAACGCCAGCCCGCAGACCGCGAGCGCTCCGACCAGCAGGTACGGATCGAGCGGCGGCGACCAGCCGTCGCTTTCCAGGAAGGCGAACAGGTCCCGGCCCACACCGGTGACGTAGCGGCGCAGCGTGGCGGCCTGGCCCAACAGCTGGCCGAGGACCCAGATTGCCCCGACCGCAGCGGTGATCGGTGCTGCGAGACGGGGCCGCCACCAGCTCGCCCGACCGACGATCCAGGCGGAGAGGATGGGAATCCCGGTGGCGACCGGGAGCGAGTAGCGCCCTTGCCAGATGTAGCCGAACTCGGCGGCGCTGAGGGCCTCGGGGACCACGGTGAAGGCGATGCTGGCGAGGAGGAGGGCTAGCAGGGCGGCGCGCCGGCGCCACGTCCCGGCGACCAGGGCAACGAGGAGGAGACCGCCCGCCAGGACACCCCAGAGCACGAGGAGCGTCCGAGGGGG
>DATDIY010000259.1:0-5394 GCA_036520815.1 Acidimicrobiales bacterium | reverse complement strand
GGTGAAGCTGATCATGTCGACGTCGGGGTGGGTCACCAACGCCCGCCCCACGTCGGGACCGCCCTGGATCACGTTCACCACCCCCGGTGGGATGCCGGCGTCGCGACAGAGCCGGGCGAATGCCACCGTGGTGAACGGCGCCGTCTCGGGCGGCTTGATGACGAGGGTGCACCCGGCCGCCAGCGCCGGCCCTCCGGCCATCCCGCAGAACCCGATTGGCCCGTTGGAGGCGACGAACAGGCCCACCACGCCGACGGGCTCGAGCACGGTGAAGTCGATGCCGGGGAACGGATAGGCGTTGATCGACTCGCCGGAGATCTTGTCGGCCCACCCGGCGTAGTAGCGGATCCACGAAGCCGGATGACGCCCGCAGCGGTCGCTGAAGGGGGCACCGCCCTCGAGGGAGGTCACCGTCCCGAGCTCGCGACCGTGGCCCTCCATCGCCTCGGCGAGACGGATCAGCGCGTCGCGCCGGGCATCGGGCGTCCAGCGCCGCCACCCGTCGAACGCGGCCCGGGCGGCGGCGACGGCCTCGTCGACCTCGCTGGCCGACGCCACCGGGAACTCCTTGTTGACCTTGCCGGTCGCCGGGTTGACGTGCTCGAGCACACCCCCCTGCGATTCGGTGACCCACCGGTCGCCGATCACCATTGACGCGTCGAGGGTGTCGAGACGGTCGTCGCTCATCGGGTTCTCCGTTCGTTGGCCACGAGTCGCTCTCTCTCTGCTTCCTTACTTGGCGACGAAGCCGCCGTCGACCGGGACGGCCACCCCGGTGACGTTCGAGGAGAGGTCCGACGCGAGGTACAGCGCGGACGACGCGCAGTCCTCGGGGGTGAGCACCTGGCCCAGCGGGTGGAGCTTCGCCATGCGAGCCTCGGCCTCGGGGGGCATGGGCGAGAAGGCGTCGCTCTCGGGTCGGGCGAAGTTCGTCAGCATCCCGCCCGGGCAGATGCAGTTGACCCGGATCCCGTGGGCGGCGGCCTCGACCGCGAGGGCGCGGGTCATCTGGATGACCATCCCCTTGGTGCCGCCGTAGACGACGCTTCCCCAGCCGACCAGCCCGGCGATCGATGCGGTGTTCACGATCACCCCGCCGTCGCCCTGGGCCTTGAACTGGCGGACCGCTTCCGCGCACCCGAAGAACACGCCGCGGCCGTTGACGGCCACGAGCCTGTCGAACTCCTCGTCGGTGTGGTCCTCGAAGGCGATCCCCTGTCGAGGCGACGCGATCCCGGCGTTGTTGAACATGACGTCGAGGCGACCGTACAGACGCACGGCTTCGGCCACGGTGGCGGTGATGTCCTCGTGCCGGGTGACGTCGCAGACGACCGCGACGGCGGCGCCGCCCTCGGCCGTCACGAGCTCGACGGTGTCCTTGACCCAGGCCTCGCGGAGATCGGCGCAGACGACCAGGGCTCCTTCGCGGGCGAAGAGCAGCGCGCTGGCCCGACCGACGCCGGAGCCGGCACCGGTGATGATCACGGAGCGGCCGGCCAGCAGGCCGTCGGGGCTGGAGGCGCTCATGGCGCCACCTCGTCGAGCACGACCCTCAGCTCGATCGGGCCTTGCGACATCGGTGACGGCCTCGGTTCGAAGTGGTCGGGGTCGACCAGGTGGAACGCCACGACCCGGCCGAGGAAGGAGCGCAGCAGGGTGCGGACCTCGAGGCGGGCCAGGGCGGCCCCGGCGCAGATGTGAGAGCCGGAACCGAACGAGAGGTGGTCGGCCTTCTCCCGGTCCAGCCGGAACTCGTCGGCGTCGTCGAAGACGGCGTCGTCGTGGTTGGCCGAGCCGATGCACATGAACACCCGTTGGCCCCGCTCGATCGGCGTGCCTTCGAGCTCGGTGGCGTGCTGGCAGGTGCGCACCATGAACTGGGCCGGCGCGTCGAGACGCAGGGCCTCCTCCACCGCGGCGTCGACCAGCGACCGGTCGGCACGCAGGGCGGCGTAGGCCTCCGGGGCCCGGGCCAGGCGGTCGAACAGGCTGCCGATGAGGTTCTTGGTGGTGTCGGTACCGGCGCCGATCATGAACAGGATCTGGGCCCGCACGCTGCGGTCGTCGAGGGGCTCGCCGTCGATCTCGGCCCGCAGGAAGCGGGTCAGTGCGTCCTGGGGCCACTCGTCCTGGCTCAACGCCCGCCGCGCCGCGATCTGCTCGTCGACGTAGGCGGTCAACCGGGGGTTGGCGTCGGCGATGGCGATGCTCTTGCCCGTCTGGGCCGCCTGTTGCATGCGGCCCCCGCTCTCGCGGAGCCACTCGTAGTAGCGGGCGGCGTCCTCCTCCGGGAACCCCATGAGGCGGGCCATCGCGGACGGCGGGAGGGGCGAGGCCAGGTGGGCGACCAGATCGACACCCGCGTCGCCGGCGGTGGCCGCCTCGGCGAGGAAGTCGTCGAGCGTCGAGTCGACCAGACCCTGCAGGTAGGGCTCGATCTGCTGGCTCTTGTGGAAGGCGACCACCCCGTTGATGACCCGACGCACCTGCGAGTGGGCCGGCTCGCGCAGGGCGGCCACGTGCTTGTCGACGTCGGCGACGTCGTCCTGGCCCACGCTCCCGCCGAAGTCGTCGATCCGGCGAAGGCCGGCGTTCACCGCCTCGTACCGCACCGCCGCCACCACCGGACCGGCCTCGGGCAGGGGGACGACCGGCCCTTCCCCCCGGAGGCGGCGCATCGCCGCGACCCGGCGGTCGGGGTGCAGGTCCATCGGTGACGGGACGTCGGCCTCCCCGACGTCGTCCTGCGTGCCCGTTCCGGTCATGTCGCCACCTCAGCAGTCATCGACGAGCCACTTCACGAAGCGGTGCAGCGGATAGAAGCCATCGTGGGGGAACCCTCCGGCCACGCCGATCACTTCGCCGAGGGCCACGAGGCGCTGCATGCCCCGGGCGGCGAGGCGGTCGCGCAGCTCGGGGGCACGCGATGCCGGGTAGAGCCCGACGGTCTGGGTGGCGACGTTCACATGGACGAGGGCGTCCTCGAGCGACGGCACCCGCACGACGTTCACCGTCTTGCCCGACGGGTGGAAGCCCACGGGATCGTCGGAGAGGACGACCAGGCCGGTTCCGTCGTCGCGCCCGAACACCTGGAAGGTCGGGGCCAGCGATCGCAGCACCCCGACCTCGGCCCGGGCGTCGGCCGGGAGCAGGGTCGTGGCGACGGCGTCGGCGTAGTGGCGCTCGACCCCGAGCTCGTCGGCCAGCATCTGGCACCAGGTGGCGAGGGCGTCGCCGTCACCGTCGTCCTCGGCGTAGATGAAGCGGCTCGCCGCGCACACCTCCTGGTTGAACCGGGTGGCGTCGGTGGCGGCGGCCGCCGCCGACTCCTTCATCGCCTCGGGCGAGGCCAAGGCCTCCTTGCCGAGCAACGAGATGGAGACCTTGGGGTCGAAGGCGACGAGGTCGAACCCGGGAGCGAGGTACCCGATGGCACTCTGGATGGCAGCGTCGCCACCCCATGCCACCAGGCGGTCGAAGAACTGCGAGCGGAACAGGGCCCCCTCGATGGCCGGATCGCCGCCGCGCCAGTAGACGGCGCTGAACGACCGGGTCACCGGATGGTCGGGGTCGAGATCGGCCATCGTCTTCAAGATCGCGGTGCCGGTGAACAGGTCGTTCGACGGCAGCTTGAGCAGGTGCACGCCCTTGGTCAGCGCGCCCCGCAGCACGGTTGCGGCGGTGACCCCGGGAGCGTTGCCGGCCAGCACGTGCACCAGCCGGGGCGGGAAGGCCCGCACCCGGCGGGGGCGCCCCTGGAGGTCGGGCACCTCCTTCCAGCCGTCGAGGAACTCGCGGCCGACCTCGTTGTCGACCTGGAACCACAGGTTCTCCGGCACGAACGACTTGCCGAGGCCCCGATAGGACTGCTCGACGATCCGCGGGCCGAGGGCGCTGTGGGCGATGCTCGCCTCCAGCGCGTGCTGGAGGTGGGCGTTGGTGTCGAGGTCGAGGAGCTGACCGAGCTGGGTCAGGTACTCGATGATCTCGGCGAGCGGCAGGTCGAAGGCGGGGCCCGGCTCCGAGCGGGGCCAGATCAGCTCGTCGAGGTCGAGGGCGGGGGTGGTGAACCCGCCGTAGTCGGTCCGGCCGTCGGCGTCGGACGGCACCAGGACCTTGCCCTGGACCACGTGGGCGACCTCGGTGGTGGTCGACACGCTCATCCCGTCACCCCCCGGACGTAGGCGTCGATCGTGCCGGCGCAGGTCAACTTGTCGTCGCCGCCCTGCATCAGGCTGTACCGGGTGATGCTGTCGGCGACGACGCTGACGTTGGGCGTCGAGAAGTCGGCGGTGACGTGGTCGCCGGTGACGACGCCGCCCCACCGGCCTTCGATGGCCAGGTCGAAGAACGCCATCCGTCCCTCCACCAAGCCGCTCTCGGCGCTCAGCAACTTCTCCCCCGTGTCGTCGAGCAGGAGCGGGATGACCCACGGGACGGTCCGGTAGCGCCCGTCGATGCCGGGCAGGGCGGCCGACAGCTCCGACATCCCGTAGCCGTTGGTCATCGTCGCCGGATCGATGCCGAAGAACCCGAGGATCTGCTCCTTGTAGTCCGGGGGCAGGACCACGCCCTTCACGCCGCCGCCACCGGTGAGCTGGATCTCGGGGTGGAAGGCGCCTGCCTTCAGGCCCTTCGCCTGCGCCCGCTGCATGATCTGCCAGTACTGGGCCCAGAAGCCGGCGATGATCATCGGCTCGTCGTGGTGCTCGATGACGGCGTCGATCAGCCGGTCGAGGCGCTCGTCCATGAGGCGCTGGTTGTCGGCCGACTCCTTCTCGAAGGCGGCGATCTCGCTGGGCTTGGCCGTGCCGTCGGTGATGCGGCGGCGCAGGTCGGACATGCGGCTGAGGTCGGCGACCCGCATCGGCTCCTCGGTGAGGAAGTAGGTGGCGTCGGGTCGTCCGAACATCTCGGCCATCGTGCGGAAGTGCAGCGCCGCCCGGTTGGGGCCGTACTTGGGGCCGAGCACGAACACGGCCCGGTCGTTGCGGCGGCCTCGCCCCCGGTTGCGGTCGAGGGTGACTTCGAGGAACTTCAACGAGAAGTCCCGGTCGAACGGCGTCGCCGGGAGGAACGAGTTCTTCCCGGTGGTGCCGCTCGACACGAAGACCAGATGGTCGTTGGCATGCAGGCGCTCGAGCCAGTCGTCCTGATCGCGGACACCCTCGATGTCGACACCATCGACGCGCTCCGACGAGAGGCTGTCGAGCCAGGAGTTCATGAGCTCCCAGCGGCCGTTGGCGATGAAGCTCTCGGGATAGGACTTGTAGTTCGAGTGGGCGAACAGCAGCGGGACGAGATCGTCCAGCGAGGAGATGGACGTGATCCCGAGGTCGTCGCTCAATCGGCCGAGCACGGGGATCCGCTCGCGTTGCTGCAGGAAGCGGGCGT
>DATDIY010000258.1:0-9319 GCA_036520815.1 Acidimicrobiales bacterium | reverse complement strand
TACTCATTGGCGATGGCGGTCGTCATTGGACCGGGGCACGGGATCGGCCGGTCGTCGACCTCGTTCACCGCGCTCACCTCCGCCGCTGTGCCACACACGAACATCTCGTCGCAGATGTAGAGATCGCTGCGGGTGAGGTAGTCGATTCGCGTGTCGTAGCCGAGGTCGCGGGCAATGGTCATCACCGACGACTGCGTGATGCCCTCGAGCGCGCCGGCCGCGATCGGCGGGGTGACCAGCACACCGTTGCGCGCGGCGAACAGGTTCTCGCCCGTGCACTCCGACACGAGGCCGTCGGGGTTGAGCATGATCGCTTCGTCGTAGCCGGCCTTCAGCGCTTCGACCTTCGCCAACGACGAGTTCACATAGTTGCCGGTCGTCTTGGACGACGGCGGCATCGTGTTGTGGTCGTGGCGCGTCCACGACGAGATCTTCATGCGCACGCCCTTGGTGACGGCGTCCTCTCCGAGGTAGGCGCCCCACGGCCAGCACGCGATCGAGACGTCGACCGAGCACGGCAGCGTGTTGAGGCCCATCTCGCCGTACCCGTAGTAGGCGATCGGCCGGATGTACGCCGACGGCAGCCCGGAGGCCCGAACGACGTCCTTGGTCGCCTGCACCAGCTCCTCGACGGAGTAGGGCAGCTCCATCCCCATGATCTTCGCCGAGTTGTGCAGGCGGGCCATGTGCTCGGTGAGACGGAACACGGCCGGACCGGCAGGGGTCTCGTAGGCGCGGATGCCCTCGAACACGCCCATGCCGTAGTGGAGCGTGTGGGTGAGGACGTGGATGCGGGCGTCGTCCCAGTCGACGAGCTGGCCGTTCATCCAGATCTTCTCGGTGGGCGTGATGGGCACTGTTCCCCCTCGGGCTACAGGCGGCCGGCGACGAGGTCGCCGATCTCGGTGGTCGAGCCGGTGAGCGTGGCGGTGTCCTCGCACGCCTTGCGGATTCGGGCGGCGGCGTCATCCTCGCCCAGGAAGTCGAGCATCATCGCCGCCGACAGGATGGCGGCGGCGGGGTTGGCCTTGTTCTGGCCGGCGATGTCGGGCGCCGAGCCGTGCACGGGCTCGAACATCGACGGCGCGGTGCGCTCAGGGTTGAGGTTGCCCGACGAGGCGAAGCCGATGCCGCCCGAGACGGCCCCGCCGAGGTCGGTGAGGATGTCGCCGAAGAGGTTGTCGGTGACGATGACGTCGTAGCGCTGCGGGCTCTCGACGAAGTAGATGCAGGCGGCGTCGACGTGGTTGTAGGCGGTTTCGACGTCGGTGTACTCGGCGGCCACCTCGTTGAAGGTGCGCTCCCAGAGGTCGCCGGCGAAGGTGAGCACGTTGGTCTTGTGCACCAGCGTGAGGTGCTTGCGCGGGCGGCTGCGGGCCAGCTCGAAGGCGTAGCGCACGCAGCGCTCGACACCGAAGCGGGTGTTGACCGAGCCCTGGGTGGCGATCTCGTGGGCCGTGCCCTTGCGCAGGAACCCGCCCTCACCGGCGTAGGTGCCCTCGGTGTTCTCCCGGATCACGATGAACTCGTGCGACCCATCGGGGGCGATGAACGGGCGCTGGTTGATGTAGAGGTCGAGGTCGAAGCGCATCTTGAGCAGCAGGCCGCGCTCGATCACGCCGGGCGGCACGTCGGGGGTGCCGACGGCGCCGAGGAGCAGGGCGTCGAGCCCGCGCCATTCCTCGATGGTCTCGTCGCTCAGCACCGTGCCGTCACGCAGGAAGCGTGCGCCACCGAGGTCGTAGTCGACGGTGTCGAGCTCCACGCCTGCGGCCCGCACCACCTTCAGCGCCTCGGGGATGACCTCGTGGCCGATCCCGTCACCGGGGATGACTCCGATCTTGTGACTCACGTTCAGCTCCGTCTCTGCTGGTCCGGTTCCTGCTGTCCGGTTGGTGCTGGCCGGTCCGCCTCGTGCGACGATCCGGCCCTTCGACTGGGCTCCCTGGAACGACGATCCCTAGAACGACGATCCCTAGAACGACAAAGCCGCCCACCTGGGTGGACGGCCGTGAGCGCACACCGGGGATCCGGCGTGCGCTACCGAATGATCGCTACCTGGGGGGCGCGGGCGTGCATCGACGCAAGTCTAGCCGTCACGGCGCCGACGCACTGTTCCGGTTCTCACCGCCAGCACTACCATCCGTCCGATGCCCGACGTCCACCATCTCTCCCAGGCCACCCACGACCGGCTGAGCGCCGAGCTCGAGGACCTCACGACCACCGGCCGGGTGGACATCGCCCGGAAGATCCAGACGGCGCGGGAGCTGGGCGACCTCTCCGAGAACGGCGACTACCACGCCGCCAAGGAAGAGCAGGGAAAGATGGAGGCTCGCATCCGCGACATCCAGGCCCTGCTGGAGAAGGCCGAGATCATCGAGGCGGCCGGCACCGACGCCGTCGCCCCCGGCCACGTCGTGGCCATCTGCTACGAGGGCGACGACGAGGCCGAGCGCTACCTCATCGGGTCGATCGAGGAGAAGGGCGCCGACCTCGAAGTGCTCACACCCGGCTCTCCCCTCGGACGATCCCTCATCGGCGCCCGGGTGGGCGACTGGATCGAGTTCGAGTCACCGACCGGCGCCCTGCTCAAGGTCGAGGTCGTCGAGATCGAGGCCTGAGCGCCCAATCGGCCACACACCGGAGCGAGCCCGACATCCGGGCACAACGAGGGGGGAACCACAGTGGGACAGCTGGACGGCCGGGTCGCGATCGTCACCGGTGCCGGTGACGGCATCGGCCGGGGCATCGCCCGCCACTTCGCCGCCGAGGGCGCCAAGGTGCTCGTCGTCGACATCAACGAGGCGACCGCCTCCGCAGTCGCCGGGCAGATCACCGGCGAGATCGGTGGGGAGGCCGTCGCCCGTACGGTCGACATGAAGGAGAAGGACCAGGTGCGCGACATGGTCGCTGCCGCCGTCGACACCTGGGGCACGGTCGAGATCCTTGTGAACAACGCGTGGGGTGGTCCGTCGTTCGGGCCCATTGCGGGCAAGACCGACGAGCAGATGGCCCACGGCTTCGGCCTCGCCTACTACGGCCCGCTGTGGGCGATGCAGGCAGCGTTCCCCCACATGAAGGCGCAGCGCTGGGGTCGGATCGTCAACATGTGCTCAGGGGCAGGCGTCAACGGCCAACTCGGCACCCTCGAGTACAACTCGGCCAAGGAGGCGCTGCGCACCCTCACCGAGACCGCGGCGCGGGAGTGGGCGCCCTACGGCATCGTCTGCAACGCGATCTACCCGGGCGCCAAGGGATCCGGCATGCAGCGCCGCTACGAGGCCGACCCCGAGTTGGAGGCCCAGCTCGACGCCACCAACCCGATGGGCCGCATCGGCGACCCCGAGACCGACATCGCGCCGGTGGTCGCCTTCCTCGCCAGCGACGGCTGCCGGTACCTCACCGCCAACAACCTCTTCGTCGACGGGGGCGCCCACCTGGGCGCCTCGTGGCAGCCGGCCAAGTGGGCCGAGGACCACGAATAGACCGAGGGCCCCTAGCGTTGTGCGGAACGTGAATGACACCGCCGACCTCCCGCTCTTCGAGACCCCGGGCCTGCCCGAGGGTCGCTGGGTCGAGCTCCCGGGACGGGGCGTCACGTTCATCCGCGAGACCGAGGGCCCGCCCGGGGCGGCGACGCTGCTGCTCCTCCACGGCTGGACGGCGACCTCGGCGCTCAACTGGTTCGCCGCCTTCGGGCCCCTCAGCGAGCGGTTCCACGTGGTCGCCATGGATCACCGCGGCCACGGGCGGGGTCTGCGCACCTGGCGGCGCTTCACCCTGGAGGACTGCGCCGACGACGCCGCCGCCCTGCTACGAGAGCTCGGCACCGGCACGGCCATCCCGGTCGGGTACTCGATGGGAGGGCCGGTCGCCCAGCTGATCTGGCGCCGCCATCGGGAGCTGGTCGACGGACTGGTCCTCTGCTGCACCGCCGCCCGCTTCCGAGATGCCCGCGGCGAACGGGCGATGCAAGGGGTGGCGACCGGTCTGTCGTTCGCCGCCCGGGCCACGCCGCCGTGGATGCACCGGCGGGTCTCCGAACGGGTGCTCGTCTCCAAGTACGACACCTCCCCCCTCGGCACCTGGGCCCGCGAGCAGGCCCGGCAGCACGACCTGCGGGCCATGATCGACGCCGGCCACGCCCTCGGCTCGTTCGACTCCCGTGACTGGGTCGAGACCATCGACGTGCCCACGGCGGTGGTGGCGACCCGCTTCGACACGACCGTGTTGACGTCTCGCCAGGTCGCCCTGGCCGAGGCCATCCCCGGCGCACGGACGTGGTTCGTCAGCGGAGGTCACGACGTGTGCGCCGTCGACCCGGATTCGTTCGTGCCGGTCCTGCTCGAAGCCGCCACCGACGTCGCGGTGCGGGCCGGGAAGCGGGTCACCCAGTCCTGACGCTCGCCGGGGCGGCGCTCTGGTGAGCGATCGGTGGGCACCCGCCCGTTCGGAACCCGAGTCCCACTAACGTCCGTGGCTCCGGAGACCGCCGTCCTCGACGCCGCGCTCCACCGAACAGATCTCGCGATGCGGCCGGACGCCGGTCCACCGCAACAAGGGGAGGCACAGAATGAGCACCGTCGCCGACGACGTCGCCCGAGCCGCCGGGGCCCATGCCGGGCGCTTCGTGGGAGCCCGCATCCCCCGCCAGGAGGATGCCCGGTTCCTCACCGGACGGGGCACCTTTGTCGACGACGTCGTGCTCCCCGGCACGCTGCACGCCGCCTTCGTCCGCAGCGACATCGCCCGCGGCACGATCGTCGAGGTCGACATCTCGGAGGCAGAGGCGATGCCTGGCATCATCGCCGTGCTGGTCGCGGCCGACCTGAACCACTTGGTGCTCGACCCCGCCACCGATCAGGAGCTCAGCCACTTCCACCGGCCCTACCGGCTGCTCGCCGACGGCGACGTGCGCTTCGTCGGGGAGGCGATCGCCATGGTGGTGGCCGAGTCGCGCTACCTCGCCGAGGACGCGGCCGACGCCGTCATCGTCGACGTCGAACCCCTACCGCCCGTCGTCGACTACGAGCGCGCCCTCGACGACGACGCCCCGCTCGTCCACGCCGACTGGGCCTCCAACCTCCACGCCGAGATCCCGATCCCGGAGAACCCGGCGCTCGACGAGATCCTGGCCTCGGCCCCCCACGTCGTGACCGAGACGTTCCGCCAGCACCGCTACAACTGCGTCCCCATGGAGACCCGGGGCGCCCTCGCCTCCTGGGACCCGGTCGACCAGCAGCTCACCATCTGGTCGTCGACCCAGAACCCCCACAGCACGCGCGCCCAGCTGTCGCGGCTCCTCGGCCTCGACGAGGGCCGCGTCCGGGCGATCATGCCCGACGTGGGCGGCGCCTTCGGGCTCAAGATGTTCCCGGCGCCCGAGGAGATCATGGCGGTCATGGCGTCGCGCCGGCTCGGCCGGCCGGTCAAGTGGATCGAGGACCGCCGCGAGCACCTGATGGCGGGGCTCCAGTCCCGTCAGGAGCAGGGCACCTTCACCCTCGCCCTCGACGAGGAGGGCCACTTCCTCGGCGGGCGCTGCGAGTTCCTCGAGGACTCCGGGGCCCAGCCGGCCGCGGCCAGCAGCTCGATGATCCTCTCGGCCATGGTGATGCCCGGCCCCTATCGGCTGGACACCTTCGCCGCGGGTGGCAAGTGCGTCTTCACCAACACCGCCGGGCGCACCGGCTACCGCGGCCCGTGGATGATCGAGAGCGTGGTGCGAGAACTGCTCATCGACGTGGCCGCCCACCGCCTCGGCCTCGATCCCCTGGAGCTGCGCCGCCGCAACGTGCTGCGTGACGACGAGCTGCCCTACACCATGACCTGCGGGCTCCCGCTCGAGGGAGTGACCGTGGTGGAGACCCTCGACCAGGCCGCCGAGATGCTCGGCTACGACGAGCTCCGCGAGCAGCAGAAGGCCTGGCGGGAGGAGGGGCGACTCGTCGGCATCGGCATGAGCGTGGTCTGCGAGCCGACCTCGACGGCGTTCGGCTCCATGTCGAGCGAGGCCGCCACCGTCCGTATCGGACCGAACGGCTCGGTCGACGTGACCATGAGCTCGATCAGCAACGGTCAAGGCCTCGAGACCACCGTGGCCCAGGTCGTCGCCGACGAGCTCGGCGTCGCCCTCGACGACATCAGGATCCACCAGGGCGACACCGCCACCGCGCCGTTCGGCGGCGGGTCCGGAGGCAGCCGGGCGGCGGTGTTCGCCAGTGGGAGCGCGCGCGAGGCAAGTCAGGAGCTCCGCCAGCGGGTGCTCGCCATCGCCGCCGAGCTGCTCGAGGCGGCGGTCGAGGACCTCGAGATCGTCGACTCCCAGGTCCGGGTGGTCGGCACCCCCGCCAAGGGCGTCACGCTCGCCCAGGTCGCAACCAAGGCCTACTGGGAGCCGGCGAGCCTGCCCGCGGGAACGCCGCCGGGACTCGAGGCCCACTCCCGCTACAAGCCCGAGCAGATGTTCTGCACCTGGTCCAACTCCTGCCACATGACCGTGGTCGAGGTCGACCCGGTCACTGGCGGCGTGGAGATCCTGCGCTACGTCGTCAGCGAGGACTGCGGCGTGATGATCAACCCCAACGTGGTCGAGGGCCAGATCGCCGGCGGGGTGGTGCAGGGCCTCGGCGGCGTGCTCCTCGAGCACCTGCCCTTCGACGAGCACGGCAACCCGCTGGCCACCACCTTCGTCGACTACCTGCTCCCCACCGCGGCCGAGGTGCCCGAGATCGAGTACGGCCACGTCGAGACCCCCGCCCCGACCAACCCCGGCGGCCACAAGGGCCTGGGCGAAGGCGGCGCCATCGCCAGCCCGCCGGCGCTCATCAACGCCATCGCCGACGCGCTCCGACCGCTCGGCGTCGAGGTGCGGTCCCAACCGCTCGGCCCGTCCCAGATCGTCGACCTCATCGACGCCGCTTCGCCGGGCTGACGCTCCGCGAGCAACCCGGAGGGTCAGGCCTCGACGATCTCGACGCGGTGGCCGAGGACGTCCTCGAGGAGGTCCTTGCGCTCGTCGGCCGTCTCCAGCTCGAGCGCCAGGTCGCGTCCCTCTGAGGGCACCACCCCGAGACGCAGGGGGCCGGAGCCGTCGGCGCTCGACACCTGCACCTTGCCGACCCGCCCGTCGTGGGAGCGGTCGAGAGCGATGCCGACCCGGAGGATGCCGGAGAGGGCTCGGACCCGCTCCTGGTCGGCCGGCCGGAGACGGGCGAACTCGAGGTGCTTCGGTTTCGGCGCACTCTTGCGGTGGTAGCGGGCCACCAGCGCGATCAGCTCGATCTCGTGGTCGGTGAACCCGGCCAGCCGGTCGGAGTGGCGGATCAGGTAGTAGCTGTGCTTGTGGTGCTCGGAGTGGGACACGAACAGGCCCACGTTGGCGAGCAGCGCCGCCGCCTCCAGCAGCTCGCGGGAGTCGTCGCCGAGGCCGTGCCACGGGTGCAGCCCGTCGAACAGGTCGAGGGCCAACACCGCGGCCCGGGCGCTGTGCTCGGGGTCGTCGTCCATCGCTTCGGCCAGGTGGAGGACGCTGCGGCGCCGCAGGTCGCGGAGGTGGTGGAGCGTGGCGCCCTGCCGACGGGAGGCGGCGTCGAGCAGCGCACCCTCACGCAAGGCGTTGCCGGAGATGATCAGCTCCTCGATGCCCAGCTCGGCGACGACCTGCTCGAGCACGATGGCACCGCCGAGGATGATGTCGGCCCGGTTGGGATCCATGCCGGGGATGCGGAGGCGCTCCTCCACCGAGTCGGCCTTGACCAGCGCCCGCACCACTTCGGCGACCTCCTCCCGGGTGACCACGAAGTTGTCGTAGGTGCGCAGGGGCGCCTCCCCCCGGGCGGCCTGGGCCATCGCCGCGACCGTCTCGGCGGTGCCGGACGAACCGATGGCGACCTCGAACCCGTAGCGCTCGACCTCGCGGACCATCGGTGCCAGGGCCGACCGGACGAACCGGCGGCAGGCCTGCACCGCGCCGGGGTGCAGGCGTTCACCACGGAAGAAGCGGCGGGTGAGCCGGATGGCCCCCAGCTTGAGGCTGCCCGCCGCGAGGGACTCGCCCCGTTCGCCCACCAGGATCTCGGTGCTGCCCCCGCCGATGTCGACGAGGACCAGACGGCGGTCGAACACGGGCACCGCCTGCAGGACACCGAGGTGGATCAGGCGAGCCTCCTCGACCCCGGAGATCACCTCGACCTCGACGCCCGCCTCTTCCCTGGCCCGGTCGAGGAACTCCTCGGCGTTCTCGGCCTCGCGCACGGCGCTGGTGGCGACGGCGTGGATGTCGGCGTCGTGCACCGCGGCGATCCGGGCCAGCCGCTGCAGGGCACGGACACCGCGCTCGATGGCGTCGGGGGCGAGCTCCTTCATGTCCCCCGAGCCGGAGCCCAGCCGGACCATCTCCTTCTCCCGGGCGATGACCTCGAAGGCCGGCCCGGCGGGACCGTCGGCGCCCTCCACCTCGCCGACGCGGGCGACGACCATGTGGAACGAGTTCGTCCCGATGTCGATGGCGGCGAGAGGCCGGTCGCTCACCCCATCACTCTTGTCGCAGCCCGGCTTCGCGCTCCACCCGGAGGGCGGCGGCGACCACGGCGTCGCCGTAGCGACGGCCGGGTTGGCGGGTGGTCCGCTCGATCGGGCCGGACACGCTGACGGCGGCCACGACCCGGCCGGAAGCGTCGCGCACCGGCGCCGACACCGACGCCACTCCCGCCTCGCGCTCCCCGACGCTCGCCACCCATCCGGGATCCGGACCGCTCCTCTCGGAGCTCTCGTCGAGCAGGAGACGCCCGGCCGAACCGACGTCGAGGGGAAGGCTGGCGCCGAGCGGCACGATCGTGCGCAGGCCGTGGGGCGACTGGAGGGCGGCGACACAGATCCGGAGCTCGCCCTCACGGACATAGAGCTGAACACTCTCACCGGTGGCGTCGCGCAGCTCCTCCAGCGCGTCGGCCGCCGCCGCCGCAAGCGGCACGCGGTCAGAGGCGGCCCGGCCGAGGGCGATGAGCCGGGTGCCGAGGGTGAAGCGGCCGTCGTCGTCACGGCGGACGAGACCGTGGGCCTCGAGGGCGGTGGCGAGGCGGTGGGCGGTGGCGCGGGAGAGGCCGGTGGCATCGACCAGCTCGGCCAGCGAGCGAGGCCGGTCCTCGAGCACGTCGAGCAGACCGACGGCCTTGTCGAGGACGCCGACAGCACTTACACTCGTTCCCACGAGTCGAGATTAGCGTCTCATATATTGAGACGTCAACCCGCACAGTTCGCTCCACGGGGCTCGATCCGCACCCTCATCCACGAGCGACGACACGCGAAGGGACGAACC
>DATDIY010000257.1:0-4546 GCA_036520815.1 Acidimicrobiales bacterium | reverse complement strand
AACTGGTGCCGCGCGCACCGTTCGTCGACGAGTTGGGAGTGGTGGGAGGAGTCGGGGAGAGCCATGGGAGCGCGAGAGCACCGACGAGCGCGGAAGTCTCCCTCTCTCGTCGGCCTGTCCAGCCCTGTGCTTTACCCTGGTGCTGGCCCCGATCTGCCCTCGCCCTGGCGGGGTGTGGGGCCCCGTCGAGGAGGATGGATGTCCCGCACCAGCGTGCCGAACGTGCTCGCCGCCCGCTACGCCAGCTCGGACATGGCCCGCCTGTGGTCGCCCGAGCACAAGGTGGTGCTCGAGCGGGAGCTGTGGTTGGCGGTGCTGGAAGCCCAACGTGACCTGGGGATCCCTGTTCCCGACGACGCCCTGGAGGCCTATCGCAAGGTCCTCGACCAGGTCGATCTCGACTCGATCGACGCCCGGGAGCGGGTCACCCGCCACGACGTGAAGGCCCGCATCGACGAGTTCGCCGCCCTCGCCGGTCACGAGCACATCCACAAGGGGATGACCTCCCGGGACCTCACCGAGAACGTCGAGCAGCTCCAGGTCCGCCGGGCGCTGGTGCTGGTGCGGGGTCGGATGCTCGCCGCGCTGGCCCGTCTGGCTGAGCGGGCCGCTGAGCACGCCTCCCTGGTCATGACGGGCCGCACCCACAACGTGCCGGCTCAGGCGACGACCTTGGGGAAGCGCTTCGCCAACGCCGGTGAGGAGCTGCTCCAGGCCCTCCACCGGGTCGACGACCTCCTCGCCCGGTACCCGCTGCGAGGGGTGAAGGGGCCGGTGGGCACCCAGCAGGACATGCTCGACCTCCTCGACGGCGACGCCGCCCGGCTCGACCAGCTCGAGCAGCGCATCGCCGAGCACCTGGGGTTCGAGGCCGTGCTCACCAACGTGGGGCAGGTCTACCCGCGCTCCCTCGACCTCGACGTGGTCAGCGCTCTCGTGCAGGCGGCCGCCGGCCCCGCCGACCTGGCGATCACCATCCGGCTGATGGCCGGCCAGGAGCTCGCCACCGAGGGCTTCCGGCCCGGTCAGGTCGGCTCCTCGGCGATGCCGCACAAGATGAACAGCCGCAGCTGCGAGCGCATCGGTGGCTTCGTGACGATCCTCCGCGGCCACCTCACCATGGTCGGCTCCCTCGCCGGAGACCAGTGGAACGAGGGCGACGTGAGCTGCTCGGTGGTGCGGCGGGTGGCGCTTCCCGACGCCTTCCTGGCGGTCGACGGGCTCTTCGAGACCTTCCTCACGGTGCTCGCGGATTTCGGCGCCTACCCGGCGGTCGTCGACCGCGAGCTCGACCGCTACCTGCCGTTCCTCGCCACCACCAAGGTGCTGATGGCGGCCGTGCGCCACGGGGTCGGTCGCGAGCAGGCCCACGAGGCGATCAAGGACAGCGCGGTCGCGGCCGCCTTGCGCCTGCGGGAGGAAGGAGCGGAGGGCAACGATCTGCTCGACCGCCTCGCCGCCGACCCCCGCCTCGGACTCGCCCCGGACGAGCTGGCCGGCGTGCTCGCCCGGCCCCTCGACTTCGTGGGTTCCGCTCCTCGCCAGGTCGCGTCGTTCGTGGCCACGGTCCAGGAGCTGGTGGCGGCAGATCCTGCGGCGGCGGGCTACCGCCCCGGCGACATCCTCTGACTGCAGGGCGCCGCGGATCGCCGCGTGCATCGCGTTCGCGAGCACCGCAGCAGCCGGGTACGGTCCGGCTCGACATCTTCCGATCTCGCGGGCGCTACCGCCCGCGCCGCCGCTGGGAGGCGACCAGGTGACGACCGACGGACTGCCGCACGTCTACTCGGGCAAGGTGCGTGACATCTACGACGCCGGTGACGGTCGCCTCCTGATGGTGACCTCCGACCGGCTCTCCGCCTTCGACGTGGTCATGGCCGAGCCGATCCCCGACAAGGGCCGGGTGCTCACCGCGATGTCGGCCTTCTGGTTCGAGCAGTTCGACGGCGTCGTGGGCAGCCATCTCCTCTCGACCAAGCTCTCCGATCTCCCCGCCGAGGCCCAGAAGCCGGAGTGGGACGGCCGGGTGATGCTGTGCAAGAAGGCCGAGATGCTGCCCATCGAGTGCATCGTGCGCGGCTACATCACCGGTTCGGCCTGGAAGGAGTACAGCCGCAACGGCACCATGCACGGCGAGGCGCTCCCCGGAGGCCTGCTGGAGTCGGCGAAGCTCCCCGAGCCGGTGTTCACCCCGTCGACCAAGGCCGACACCGGCCACGACGAGAACATCTCGTTCGAGGCCGCTGCCTCCCTGGTCGGCAACGAGATGGCTGAACGGGTGCGTGACGTGTCCCTCGAGCTCTACACCCGCGGGTCGGAGTGGGCGGCCGAGCGCGGGATCATCATCGCCGACACCAAGTTCGAGCTGGGCCTGGTCGACGGGGAGCTGGTGCTCGCCGACGAGGTGCTCACCCCGGATTCCTCCCGGTTCTGGCCCGCCGACCGGTGGGTACCCGGCACGACCCCTCCGTCGTTCGACAAGCAGCCGGTCCGGGACTTCCTCGACGACCTCGACTGGGACAAGCAACCGCCGCCCCCGCCGCTGCCGGCCGACGTGGTGAGTGCCACGAGCTCCCGCTACATCGAGGCCTACGAGCGCATCACCGGCCGTTCCTTCGCCGACTGGCACGGCTGAGGCCCAGGGACGGGTATGGGATGATGCCCTCATGATCTTCTCGGTCCACGTCGAGGTGAGGCTGCGACCCGGCATCGCCGACCCACAGGGCTCCACGGTCGAGCGGGCGCTCCCCACGCTCGGCTTCGACGGGGTCGAGGGCGTCCGTGTCGGCAAGAGCATCCGGTTCACGATCGATGCCGCCGACGAAGCGACAGCCCGTGTCGAGGTCGAGGACCTCTGCCGCCGCTTCCTCACCAATCCGGTGATCGAGGACGCAGTGGTCGAGCTCGAGGCCACCGCCGGTGCCGGGGTGGGCCAGTGAGTCGACGGGTCGGCGTCGTCTTGTTCCCGGGTTCCAACTGCGAGCAGGACGTCATCGAGGCTGTCGCCCTCCTCGGAGGGGAGGCCGAGATCCTCTGGCACGGCGATGCGACCACCAACGGGGTCGACGCGGTCGTCGTACCGGGCGGATTCGCCCACGGCGACTACCTCCGGCCAGGAGCGATCGCCCGCTTCTCGCCCGTGATGGCCGCGGTCGCCGAACACGCTGCCGCTGGTGGCCCCCTGGTGGGCATCTGCAACGGGTTCCAGGTGCTGACCGAGGCGGGACTGTTGCCGGGAGCGCTGCAGAAGAACCGCGGCCTGAAGTTCCTGTGCACCACCGTCGAGCTCCGTGTGGAGTCGACCGACTCGGCGCTCACCCGCCTCGTCGACGAAGGCGCGACCGTCCGCATTCCGGTGAATCATTTCGAGGGCAACTACACCTGCGACGAGGTGACCCTTGCCCGACTCAGAGACGAAGACCGCGTCGTGCTGCGCTACCTCGACAACCCCAACGGCTCCGTCGACGACATCGCCGGTGTGTGCAACGAGCAGCGCAACGTCGTCGGCCTGATGCCGCACCCCGAGCGCGCGTGCCATCCGCTGGTCGGCTCCACGGACGGAGCGGTGCTGCTGCGATCGCTCCTCGTGAGCGCGGGCGCCGCGGTCAGCTCGAGCGGCTGATGCCGGCGCGCTTCAGCACCCCGGGCTCGACGCCCAGCTCCCGCCACGCGGCGTACGAGATGCCCTTGCGCGCGCTGTAGGCCGCCGCCGCGTCCACGAACTCCTTCTCCAGGCCCGAGAGGTCGACGGTCTCGCTGGCGGCGGCCAGCTCTGCGCTGAGGTCGAGCCGCTCCTGGATCAGCTGGAGGCGCTTCAGGGGGTCGGCGCTGGCCAGCTCGACATCGATCCGGTCCAGCCGCTTCTGCATCGAGTCGGGGGTGCGCTTGCGCCCGCGCTTCGGCTTGTGCGCGTCGAGGGCTTCGAGATAGCGGCGAACCGATCGACCCTGATTCCGACCTTCCGCCAGCGCGGCCTTGTGCTCGGCGGACATCGGCGTGCGGTTGCGCTTTGTGGCCATGCCGCCCATCCTATTGAGACCTTTCGGGACCCGACCATTTGGACGGTCTCGGGCTCCTGAGACCGCCGCGTAGGCTGCCGCGATGGCCGATCCAGCGAGCGCCGCCGAGGCGCCCCTCCACCGGGCCCTCGGCCTCACCGACGACGAGGCCGACTCGATCGCGGCCATCCTCGGCCGGCAGGCGAACCACCTCGAGCTGGCCATGTACTCGGTGATGTGGTCGGAGCACTGCTCCTACAAGTCCTCCCGGATCCACCTGCGCCGACTGCCGACCGAGGCTCCCCACGTGCTGGTGGGCCCGGGCGAGGGGGCCGGGGTCGTCGACGTCGGCGACGGCATCGCCGCCGCCTTCCGCATCGAGAGCCACAACCACCCGTCTGCCATCGAGCCGTACGAAGGCGCCGCCACCGGTGTCGGCGGCATCCTGCGCGACGTGTTCTCGGTCGGGGCGCGGCCGATCGCGCTCATGGATCCCCTCCGGTTCGGGCCGCTCGACGACGCTCGAAGCCGGTGGATCGCCGAAGGAG
>DATDIY010000256.1:0-3871 GCA_036520815.1 Acidimicrobiales bacterium | reverse complement strand
CCTTGGGTGGCCATGACCGGCACCGCGTACTTCGACGCCAGGAACGCGGTGCGGAGGTTGATCGCCAGGGCCTGGTCCCAGACCTCCTCGGTGGTGTCGACGACGGTGCCGACGAAGGCGCGGCCGATGTTGTTCACGAGGATGTCGACGGTCCCGAACGTGTCGACCGCGGCCTTCACCATGGCCTCGCACCCGGCCGCCGTCGTGCAGTCGGCGGCGAACACCTCGGCCCGCCCGCCCTCGGCCTCGATGGTCTGGCGGGTCTCTTCGGCCCGCTCGGCGAAGAGGTCGACGCACAGCACGCTCGCCCCTTCCCGGCCGAGCACGATCGCCGACGCCTTCCCGGTGCCGATCCCCGGGCCCGGGGTCGACCCGGCACCCGTCACGATGGCGACCTTGCCCTCGACCCGTCCTGCGCGTTCCACCACGTCGCCTCCTCAGGCCCTCGTCAGCAGGGCGGCGCCCGCTTCGTAGCCGCCCACGTTCGTCACCGCCGCCACCTCGGCACCGGCCACCTGCCGGTCGCCGGCCTCCCCCCGAAGCTGCCGAACCGCCTCGGCGGTGTGCCCGAAGGCAGCGTGCAGCCGACCGCCCGACAGCTGACCGCCCCAGGTGTTGAGCGGGAGCTCGCCGTCGAGCGCGATGCGATGGCCGCCCTCGACGAAGGCAGCCGCCTCGCCGACGCCGCAGAAGCCCATGGCTTCGAGCCACCAGACGACCTCGATGGTGAAGCCGTCGTAGAGCTGGGCCACGTCGACGTCGGCGGGCCGTAACGACGTGCGGTTCCACATGGCCTTCGCGGTGGCGTGACCCACGAGGGTCATGTCCTCCCACTGGTCCCACGACGGGCGGCCGTCGACCACGCCGGCCATGGCCTCGATCCGCACCGGCGACCGCAGGTCGGGCATGGTCTCGGCGGCGGACACCACGATGGCGGTGGCGCCGTCGGCGGGGACGTCGCAGTCGTAGAGGCACATCGGCGTCGAGATCATGCGGGAGTCGAGGTAGTCCTGCAGGGTGAGAGGATCGCGGTAGACGGCGTCAGGGTTGCGTGCGGCGTGCGCCCGTTGGGTGACGGGGATCCAGCCCAGCTGCTCCCGGGTGGCACCGAACTCGTGCATGTAGCGGGTCGCGAAGGGGGCGATCTGCACCACCGGTGAGAGGGCGCCGATCGGGAGCAGCCACGCCAGCGGTCCGTCGGCGACGGGCTTGGTCGAACCGTAGGCCGGACGGCCGCCGGCGCCGCGCGCCGCGCTGCCCTCCTTGACCGTGCGCCAGATGACGACGTGGCGGGCCTGTCCGGTCGCCACCGCCATGGCCGGCCCGTAGAAGGGCAGGCTCATGCCCTCCACCTGACCTTGGCGCCACGTCGTCGTGACCCGCAGGGCGTCCTGGACCTCGTAGAGGTTGCCGTTGGCGTAGCCCGGAAGGTTGGCGACGCCGCCGCCGGGGAACATGGCCAGCCCGTCGATGTCGTCGATGGTGAGGCCGGCATCGGCGACGGCTGCCTCGATGGCGTCGAGCGTGAGCTGCAGCCCGGAGCGGTCGACCTGGCGACCGATGGTCGACTGACCGACGCCTGAGATGACCGCCGCCTCCTCGAGCCGCATCACGCCGCCGCGAAGCTCGGAACGGCGAAGCCAACGGGTCCGGCCTCGAAGCCGATCTCGACCGCCATGCCGATGGCGGGATCGCCGCCGCGGAACCGTCCGGCGATCCGCACGCCGGGGTGGTCGGGGAAGTCCACCAGGACGAGCGCGAACGGGACCTCCATGTCGGGTTCCCACCGCTGGTGGTTCACGGTGAAGCTGTAGACGATGCCGTTGCCCGTGATCGTGAACGGCTCGGTCGAGCGGCCCCGACAGACGCGGCACATGCCTCGCGGTGGGAACTGCCGTGTGCCGCACGATGTGCACCGTTCGACGACGAGGCGACCCTGCGCCGCGCCCTCCCAGAAGGCGGCGGTCTCCTCTGTCACCCCCGGGGGAATCCCTGCCACGCAGGAAGAAAGTACACGCTCGCTCATCTTGGTAACGTCCCGTGACCGTGGCCACTGATCGGATCACGCTGGGCGCCGCCGCCATTCCCGAGCCGGAACGGCGATGGCTTGCGGCGCTGGAACAGCTCCCGGTCGACTCGGTGTGGCAGGGAGGCCACGTGGTCTCGCCCCGCAACACCGGCGAGGCCATCACCCGCCTGGCGCTGCTCACGGCGTGGACCGAGCGCGTGCGGGTCGGCACGGCCGTGCTCCTGCTGCCGCTGTACCACCCGGTGATCGTGGCCAAGCAGCTCGTCGACCTCGACGCCCGTTCCGGTGGGCGCGTGTCGGTCGGCGTCGGCGTCGGGGGCGAGTTCGCCCAGGAGTTCGAGGCCGTCGGGGTGCCGCTCTCGGAGCGAGGGCCGCGCACCGACGAGGCCATCGACGTGCTGCGGGCGCTGTGGTCGGGGGAGGCGGTCACCCACCACGGCCGGTTCTTCGACCTCGACGGCGCCGTGCTCAACGCGGTGGAAGGGGAACGCCGAGCCGGGGGTCCGCCGCTGATCGTGTCCGGCCGGAAGGCGCCGGCCATGCGCCGCGCCGCCCGCCGGGGCGACGGCTGGCTGCCGTACCTGGTGTCGCCCGACGGGTACGCCCGCTCCGTCCAGGCGGTGGAGGAGGAGGCGGCCGCCATCGGCCGTGACCTCGACGGGTTCGAGTGGATGCTCTACCTGTACTGCTCGGTGCGGGCCGACGGCGACCGGGCCCGAGACGACGTCTCGCGGTTCCTCGGTTCCGCCTACGGCGACAAGCCCCGCGAGATGCTCGACCGCATCGCCCCGGCCGGCACACCCGACGAGGTGGCGGCGCGCATCCAGGCCTACGTCGATGCCGGAGCGAGGCACATCATCATCTCGCCCGCCGCGCCCGAGGACACCCTCGAGGTCGTCACTCTCGCCGCCACCGAGGTGCTCCCGCAGCTGGTGATCCCGACGTGACCCTGACCGGGCTCTCCGTCGTCGAGGTCGCCGTCGGTGCCAGCGAGCTCGGCCTCGGCCACGCCGGTGGTGTTCCCGGGTGGGTGTTCGCCGAGCTCGGCGCGACGGTCACCCGCGTCGTGGGCACGAGCACCCCCGACATCGACGCCGACGTGCCCTGGGGCCGCGTGTGGCACCGCCGCAAGCGCGTCGTCGTCACCGACGACCCGGCCGGGATTCTTGCTCTGCTGGGCGATGCCGACGTGGCCTTCGTCTACGGATCGGAGGCCGTGGTCGAGGAACGGGGCCTGGGCCGCGAGGCGGTGCTCGCCGCCACACCGAACCTGATCTACGCCCGGTGCCACGGTGACCATGCCCTGCTGGTCGAGGCCGGCAGCGGGTTCTGCAGACAGCTGGCCGCTCACCGTAAGGGCCCGATGCTGGTCGACGCCCGGGCCACCACCGCCGGCACGGCGTTGCTGCTCACCGTCTCGACCCTCGCCCTCCTGCGGCGCCGAGCGATCACCGGTGCCGGTGGGTGGACCGAGACGTCGCTCTACGACGGGATGCTGGCGACCCTCGGCTGCATGATCGGCCGGTCGGAGCGGGCGGCGCCGAAGATCGAGCAGTACTGGCGGGAGGGCTCGTTCTTCCCGAACTTCCTCTACCGCTGCGGTGACGGCGAGCTCATCCAGGTCTGGTTCGGTGGCAAGGGGATGTACGCCGCCATCATCGACGTGCTCGGCGACGAGCCGAGCGAGGACGGCTACTACGCCGAGCAGACGAACGGCGGGCTGCAGGCCCGCGCCGAGCGGTGGAAGTCGATCTTCCCGACCCGACCTCGTGCGGAATGGGTCGACCTGATCCGGGCCGCCGGCGTGGCGTGCGAGGAGGTGCTCGGCCCGGGGGAAGCGCT
>DATDIY010000255.1:0-8591 GCA_036520815.1 Acidimicrobiales bacterium | reverse complement strand
ATGACCTCCCCAGCTGCAGGGAAGTGCGGGACGTAGCGCTGGATGTACATCTGCGTCTTCTCGCGCTCGGACGGCGCCGGCAGGGCGATGACCCGGAACACGCGCGGGCTCACGCGCTCGGTCAAGCGCTTGATCACGCCGCCCTTGCCCGCGGCGTCCCTGCCCTCGAAGACCACGCAGACCTTGGCGCCCGAGGCGACAACCCACCGTTGGAGGTGCACGAGCTCGACCTGGAGGTCACGGAGCGACCGCTCGTACTCCTTGCGGGGAAGGCGAGCCGAGGGGTCGGAGAGCTCCCCGTCGAGCGGGCGAAGGTCACCTTCCCCGCGCCGGCGTAGGTGCTTCTCGTGCTTGCCATGCCCCTCGTGGTGCTTGCCCACAGCCTCTCAGCCCCCCTGGCTCCTGGCGGTGGCTGAGCCTCACTGTGACGGCACTGCCACGCTCGAGCCGCCGTTCCCCTGAGGATCACGACCTTCGAGGCCGGCCTCGTCTGTTTCCACGTGTGTCTACATTTCGGGACCGAGGCATGCAATCTGGAGCTCAAGGTGATACCCCTGGGGGTGCTCCACCATACCCCGGGGGGTATACTACGGCCATGACCACCCACATCTCCGACTCTGTCGGCACGACCACCCGCTGGCCCCTCGAACGCATCCTGTTCGCCATGGCCGGCACCATGACCCTGGTGAGCGCACTGCTCGCCGCGCTCGTCAGCCCGTGGTTCCTCCTGCTCACCGCCTTCGTCGGCATCAACCAGTGGATGTACGTCACCATCCAGGCCTGCCCTGCATCGGTGGTGCTCCGACGCATCGGCATCGAGCCGCAGTGCCACTGGTGACCGGCCCGGCGTCGAGCCGCGTGGGACGAGCGGCCGAGCCACCACGCACCTAGCGTGCGAACACAGGTCCAAGGGCGAGGCGCTGTTGTGCAGGGGGTTCGGCTCGCCAACGAAGAGGGGGACGAGCCGACCATGCTCACGAAGCCGGCCATCGACATCGATCCGGAGCTACTGCGTTCCAGCGCCGCCGCCGGTCTCCACGCCTTCGCCCAGGTGTCCGACCACCTGACGAAAGAGGAGACCGGCCACATCCCGACCATCCTCGGCACGCTCGTGCCCGGTGGCCCCTGGGCGTGGGCGATCGTGCCGTTCACCCAGGCCGACGGGAGCGTCGATCTCCCGCTGAAGACCACTTACGAGGGCATCGAGGAGATGTACGGCGTCATCCGCGGACACTCCGACGTGATCGGCACCGAGGTTCTCGCCGAGGTGCGGGGCAGCTGGTTCGTGTTCGCCGAGGCCTACTCGCACATAAAGGTCAAGGAGACCGGCGAAGAGCACGCCTTCTAGAACGTGCTCATGCTCCCGGTCACCAACGGCCCGGGCATCACCGGCGAGATCGCCTTCTGGAACATGGGTCGCGAGCAGCTGGGGAAGAACCTGCCGCTGGCACCGGAGATGAGCCGGCTCGACATGCGCCGCCACCTCGTCGATCTCCACGACCGGTACGTCGCCGGGTTCCGGGCCTCCGACGCCGATGCCATGGTCGACGTGTTCAGCGTCAGCGCCCAGGCCGGCATCCGTGACTACGTCGACGACACCGGCACGCTCGTTCACCTCGACGACCTCGACGGCATGCGGGGCCACCACCGTGCCTTCTTCGACCTCTACGACGTGCAGGCGGTCGACGTCCTCGAGCGCGTCGCCCAGGAGTGGTACCTCTTCGCCGAGGTCCGCGTGGAGGCCGTGGCCCGCACCGGTCATCACCAGGGCAACCGCGTCGCGTTCCACACCGGCGAGCTCCTCATCCCGGGCCGGGAGAACAAGTTCATGGTCCAGCTCGGTCACGGCACCGACATCGCTGAAGCCGACACCGCTCAGCCCGCCTGACGAGCGGACGCGGTCCCGGAACGACCAACGACAGGGGTGAGCCAGATGGGTGTTCCCGAGATGTTCCACGTCGGCATCGTGGTGCCCGACATCACCACCGCTCAGGCGCGCCTCACCGAGCTGCTCGACACGCGGTGGGGACCGATCATGGAACCGGAGATGGAGTGGCGCGATGCCCACGGCGCCGCGCACGTCACCAACCATCGGATCAGCTGGAGCGACGGCCCGCCGTACATCGAGCTGATCGAGGAACGCCCGGGCACGCTCTGGGAGTGCAACGAGCACTCGAACCTGCACCACATCGGCTACTACTCGGGCGCGCTGACGGCCGACTCACAGCACCTGACCGATGCCCGCTGCCCGTTCCAGGGCACGATGGGCACCGGGCCGGAACCGGCGGCGTTCACCTATCACCGTGACCCGCTCGGGGTCCGGATCGAGCTCGTCGACGACTCGTCCCGGGAGGGCATGCGCCTGCTCACCGGCCGACGCGACGACTGAACCCCTCGGGCAGCCGCTCAGCCGTCGGGTGTCGGCAGGCGAGCGGCTTCGGACTCGGCCCGAGCCTTCATGGCGCCGGCGTCCTCCGGGCGGAGTGCGCCGGTGGCGACCAGGTCATCGACGGCATCGGTCCATCGCTGCACGAACACCTCACGCGACGGATAGAGCCCCCGCAGCTCGTCCGGCGTGAACGGTTGCGACGCCCCGAACATCGGGGGGTAGCCCGTGCCGACGGCGTAGCCGCGGTGCTCATGGGTCGGCACCGCCAGGTCCGGGAGCCGGACGCCTCCGACGGCGTTCCCGAAGCTGTCTCGCACGAGGTTGGCCCTCGGCTCGACAATGCTCTGGATGCGGGGCTGGTGCGGTGCCGGGGTGCCGGCGGACAGCCAGCGATGGAGCTGGCGGAGCGCGGCCTGGGCCACCGGCTGGTAGCTCAGCGGGTTGGGGATGACCCCCCGGGAATCGGGTGTCGCCGGTCCGGGCCAGACCCCGTGCGCGGTTCCCGCCACCTCCCAGATCCGCCTCGTCTCGTGGTCGTCGATCTCGAGCCCGGCGACCGACAGCGCCTCGAGCTCGCTGTTCACGATCACCGTGGGCGTGGCGAGATCGGCACGAAGCGTCGTTCGGGCGTAATAGAAGTCCTCACCACCGGCCATGAGCCGCGGCGCCTTTCCTTCCGACACCGTGAGGAGGAACCCGTCCACGACCGGATCCAGCGGGTGGACGGCGTTGGCGTAGGCGACGAGCCGCATGGCCGACTGCGACCCGCCGGCGGCGATCACCCGCTGCACCTCGAGCCCGCCCAGGGGGTCGACGTCGCCCGTGCGGGCGGGCCCCACAGCGCGCGCCGCCTGAGCGAAGATCTCGAACGAACCGGGGTCGCCGGGGTGGCGGAGCACCCCGTAGCGTTCGGGATCCTGCACCTGCAGCGGACGGCCACCACCCATCGCCCGTCGGCCGGAGAACCCGAAGATGCCGACCTCCTGCGCCGACACCCCGACCCACGCGTAGCCCTCGAGGGCCTCGTCGCCCGGTTCCAGGCCTCCGTACTCGTAGCCCGCAGACACGTTCTGCCAGTTGAGGACGACAGTGCCGTTGAACGCCGCCGGCTCCCGGGGACGCACCACGAGGATCCGCGTGAGATAGGGCCTGGTGTCGCCAGCCGCTGCGGCCCATCGCCCGTCCTCGGTGTAGTCGGCACCGGGCGCGAGGTCGTAGGCCGTGGTGGTGCCGCCGAGGTAGAACTCCTCGACCACATAGCCATCGCTCGTCACGTCGTGGGTCGGCCCGCCCCACGGCGGGTTGGGGCCCTGCACCGGCCCGACCACTTCCGGCACGAGAGCGCTCGTCGTCACGCCGCCCCTCCTCCCACGACGGCGAGTCTGACCGACGGGCGCAGCGCCTGCACTACCGCCGGAGGGTGCCGCCCGCCTCAGGCCGGATGCGGGGGTGGGCCCGTGGTTCGCTGGGTACCGGGTGCCGGCGCCTCTCCCACTCGGGTGGTGCCCATAGGAACGATCCCCCTCGCCTGGGCGTCGAGGTATCGCTCCTTGTCCCGGTAGAAGAACCAGACGCTCCCGTCCGACCACGTGACCCTGACGGGGTCGGCTCCCCTTCGCTCCACCACGACGACGGCGCCGGCCGAGGTGGCCTCGCGCACGACCCGCTCCAGTTCCCGCTCGGGCCGATGGCGATCACGCACCGCCCGTCGATGCTCCATCGCCCGCTTGGTGTCGAGTCCGGTCCGTCGGGAACGCACCCACACCCAGCCCGACAGACCGAGCAGCGTCGCGACCCACACCACCGCGACCAGCCCAATGACAACGCTCCGCACCGTCGAATCCTACGGCCGGGGCCGGTAGCGTCCGGCCCGTGAAGACGATCGGGAACGTCCTGTGGTTCGTGCTGGCCGGGATCTGGCTGGCGATCGGCTACGCCCTGGCGGGGCTGGTGATGTGCATCACCATCATCGGCATCCCGTTCGGGGTACAGGCCTTCAAGCTGGCCGGCTTCTCCCTGTGGCCCTTCGGCCGCAGCGTCGAGAGGCGACCGGCCGGCGGGTGCCTCGAGACCGGCTTCAACGTGGTGTGGCTGATCCTGTTCGGGTGGGAGATCTTCCTGATCCACCTCGTCGCCGGCGCCCTGCTCTGCATCACCATCATCGGCATCCCGTTCGGGGTGCAGGCGTTCAAGCTCTCGGTCCTGGCCCTCTGGCCCTTCGGTCGAGAGGTCGTCGACGACTGACCGGCGTCGGAGAGCGTGCATCGATCCGGGGGGGGGTCAGCTCCCGGCGATCACCCAGGTCCCGCGCGGATCGGGGACGGTCACTGTTCCCTGCGGCCACAGCGCGACGGCACCGAGGTGGTCGGTGTTGTAGCCGGCGAGCCTCGAACGGAAGAGGATGAAGCCGTTGGCGGCATCGTTCACGACGATCTCCTCGATCTGGTGCCAGATCTCCACGGCCTCGTCGCTGCTGTCGCTCACCGTCGCCAGCTCGGCGACCAGCGTGTCCAGCTCGGCGTTCTGGTAGCTGCACACGTTGGCGAGTGCGGATCCGCTGAACTGGTTGAGCTTCGCCCGGCCGGCGGCGTTGCCGGGGAACAGGCCCATGCCCGGCCTCGGCGGGTTGAGGAACTCGGTGACGTAGTTGGCCGGGACGATGATGTTGGTGCTGACCCCGATGGCGGCGAGCTGGGAGTCGATGACCTCGGCCGACTCCGTGCCGTTCACCCCTGCCACCACGTAGAGGTCGATGTCGAACCCGTCCGCGTAGCCGGCGTCGGCGAGCAGCTGCTTGGCCGCCTCCGGGTCGTAGGCCAGCACGTCGTTGACGTCGGGGTTGTTGAAGCGGTGTCCTTCGGGCCACAGCTGGGTCTGCGGCGCGGCGGTTCCGGCGAAGACCGCCTCGCCGAGGCCTTCACGGTCGATACCCATGTTGATCGCCTTGCGGACCCGAGCGTCGGAGAGAGGTCCGTCGGCCTTGCACATCTGCATGCCCTGGGTCTGGTTCGGGTCACCCTGGGTGAACAGCTCGACAGCACCGGTCAGCGCCGAGAGCTGCGTGGCGTCGGTGAGCGCCAGGTCGACCTGGCCGGCCTGGAGGGCTGCGCTGGACGACGCCGGCTGGTCGGACGGGACCTGGACGATCTCGATGCCGCCCAGGGTGATCGACTCCGCGTCCCAGTAGGAGTCGGACTTGGCGTAGGTGACGCCACTGTCCGGTTGGTAGGACGTGACGGTGAAGGGACCGGCCCCGATCGGATCGCTGAAGTCGGTCTGGCCGGGCTTCGTGATCGTCGTCTGGACGCCGGCGAGGTACGAGTCGTGCCAGCCGGCGGCCTTGCCGTCGGCGATCGTCAGCGTCAGCGTCGTATCGCCTGTGACCTCCACGCCGGTGAGGCCGTAGAACCCCTCCGTCATCACTCCCCGGTCAGCCTCCGCCAGGTTGCGCTCCAGGCCGGCCTTGACGGCGGCAGCATCGAACGGGGTGCCGTCGGAGAAGGTCAATCCCTCTCGCAGGGTGATCTCGATGGTGCTGCCATCGACGATCGTCGTGCTCTCGGCCAGGTCAGGTACGAACTCCCCGTCCAGCGTCTGGCGCAGCAGCCGCCCGTAGAGCATGTAGTAGAAGCCGTCGTGGACGGTGCTCTTGGCCTTCGTCGGGTCGAAGTACCACCCACCTCCGGCCTGTTCCCGGATGTCGTAGCCGACCTTGACGACTCCGGCCGGGTCCGCGGCGGCGACCTCGGTCGTCGGAGATGGCTCCCCGGACTCCCCCTCGTCGCTGTCGGAGCTGCAGCCCGCCGCGATGAGCAAGAAGAGCCCGAGGACCGCGACGGACCGCCACCAGGCGGAGCGATGTGTCTGCTTCACGATTGAAACCCCCCATGAGGATGGTCAACCGGTGGAGGTCCCTCTTCGGACCTGCCTACCGTCGCACCCTTAGCTGTGTCGACAACCTAGTGCCTACTATGGACCGATGCACAGCAACTCGATCCGAGGATGACACCATGCGCCCGAGCAAAGCCGGTCTCGACGTCAATCTCTGCGTGGCCGACATCGGCCGGTCGCTCGCCTTCTACGTCGATCTCCTCGGCCTGGAGTTCGTGGAGGCGTACCCGAGCGGCCCGGGCACGACCCACCGGCTCCGCTTCGGGGAGAGCTTCCTCAAGCTGACCGATCCGACGTCCCCACCAGCTGCTCAACCCGTGCGCATCGGCATCGACGGTGCCGTCGGCATGCGGGCGGTCACGTTGCAGATCGACGACTTCGAGGCGACGTGGGACGCGGTCGTGGCGGCCGGCGCACCTGTCCACATGGAACACGCCGCCTATCCGAAGGCCGGCATCCACGTGGGCATGGTCCTCGATCCCGACGGCAACATCGTCGAGCTGCTCCAGCGCGGCGCCGCCTGGAACGAATGAGCGACACAGTGCCTACTATGGTCGGCATCGTCGTCGAGACGATCGGGGGATCGATGGTCGACGCAGCGGCAGATCGGGACGCAGCTGTCCAGATCCTCCTCGACAAGGAAGCGATCCGCGAGGTCATCGCCCGTGCCGTGCGCGGGGTCGATCGGCTCGACGCCGAGCTCCTGTCGTCGGCCTTCCACCCCGACGGCGTCGACGACCACCACGGGTTCGTCTACTCCGGCGCCACCATCGGGGAGGAGCTCACCCGGGCGGAGCGCGAGAGCATGCTCATGACGAGCCTGCACATCACCACCCAGACGATCCAGGTGCGCGGCGACCGCGCCGGCGTGGAGTCCTACTACCTCGGTGTTCATCGTCCGGCGGCTTTGGACGGCACCAGGAGGCTGCTCAGCTCGGGCCGCATGCTCGACGAGCTCGAGCGCCGGGACGGCGAGTGGCGCATCAGCCACCGAGAAGTCGTCCCCGACATGGCCCGCCTCCTCCCGATCGACGAAGAGATCGACCTCGGTGACCAACCGAGCCGGCGCGATGGCGCCGATCCGTCCTATCGCCTCGTCGGCGAGTGGGTCGGTCGTCCGGAATGAATCCCGCGAAGTGAGAGCTGCGCCGCCGTGAGCGCGGCGCCAAGGAGGAGAACCCATGTCAGCGCTAAGGGTCCAGCCACTCGATGCACCCTTCGGGGCGGAGGTCCAAGGGGTCGACCCCGCGGCCCTCGACGACGAGACCAGGAGCGCCCTGCAGGAGGCGTTCGACGAGTACGGCCTCCTCGTCCTGCGCGACGTCGACGTCACCTACCCGACCCAGCAGCTGTTCGTGGAGATGCTGGTCAGGGAGGACTTCTCGAGTGCGTCCGAGCTCGAGCTCCAGCCGTCGGCGTACGTGTCGAACCGCGAGGAGGGCGCCACGAGCGCCAGCGGCCTGATCCTGTTCCACACCGACGGCATGTGGTCGAACGACCCGTTCAAGCTCGTGTCGCTGTACGCGGTCCAGGTCGACGAGGGCGCCGCACCCACCCGGTTCGCCGGCATGGCGAGCGCGTGGGAGAGCCTGCCTGCCGACCTTCGGGCGCGCGCCGAGGGGCTCCACGCGGTGCAGGCCCAGGGAACCAAGCGCGGCACCCAGGACGGCGACGAGAAGCTGACGATCGACCCGAAGGCGAGCGGGGTCCACCGCGAGACACCCATCGCCCTCCCCCATCCCCGCACCGGTCGTCCCGTCCTGTACGTGAGCGAGCAGCAGACGAGCGAGATCGTCGAGCTCCCGGGCGACGAGGGCGAGGAGCTGCTCGACGCCCTGCTGGCGCACGTCTACCGACCCGAGAACATGGTGGAGCACGAGTGGCGCGACGGCGACCTCGTCGCCTGGGACAACGTCGCCGTCCAACACGCTCGGCCCGAGGTGACGATGGAAGGCCCCGCTCGCACCCTGCGGCGAGCGGTCGTCCCCCCACCGTGGCTGTGGTCGGAGTACAAGCAGTACGCCGCCAGCTCCTGAGCAGCGTCAGGGAGTCCCTACGGGCGAACGGAGCAGACGGCCCGCTCGCGCCTCGGTGACGGCGCCGTCGCGGGTGAAGACCTGGCCGTTGACGACCGTCGTGGCGAAGCCGACGGAACGCTGCTCGAGCCGGGTCGCTCCACCGGGGAGGTCGTGGCGCACCACGGGCATGACCGGCGCAACCGTCTCCGGGTCGAACACGGTGATGTCGGCGGCGTGGCCCGGCACCAGTCGACCCCGGCCGTGCAGCCGCCAGATGTCAGCCGGCCGGGAGG
>DATDIY010000254.1:0-7515 GCA_036520815.1 Acidimicrobiales bacterium | reverse complement strand
GCCCGATGTCGCCGCCGGCAACGTCATGGGCGTCTCTCCGGGCGCCGGAACCGATGTGCCGCGCGACAGCACGGTCACCATCACCGTCTCGCTCGGCAAGGAGCCGATCAAGATCCCGGCCAACATCGTGGGCAAGTCGGTCGAGCAGGCCACCACAATGCTGGAGAAGGCTGGCCTCACCGTCAGCGGTGTGTCCGGCAACCCGGCCAGGAAGGTCAAGGGCACCGACCCGAAGGTCGGCACCGAGGTCAAGCCCGGCTCCTCGGTGACCCTCATCACCGGCTGACCCCGACTCTGGGCTCCTAGGGAGCGGTGACGTCGCGGATGGCCTGGGCGATGGCCACCGCCTTGGCGTCGGGTTCGACGCCCTGGGTGCCGAGCATCATCAGCTTGGTGATGTCGCCCTGCACCTTCACCTTCCCGGCCATGAACGCCTGCATCGCCACGGCGAAGTCGAGCCCCACGAACACCGACTTGGCGGTGTCGTAGTCGACGCTGACGGTGAGGTCGGCGGAGTCGAGGTGGCCCTCCTCGATGATCAGCTCGCCGTCGGAGGTGTCGACGTGGGCCTTGACGTCGCTCTCGAACGGCGTGGCCGACACGAGCAGGTTCATCTTCATCAACCCGACGGCGGGCACGTCGGGCGCCGGCATCTCCTCGCGGATGCGCCTCACGGCGTCCATCCACTCCGGGCTGAGGAAGGGGAACTGCTCGGCCACGGGCCCTCCTGTCGGCGACGGTCTCGCTCGGCGCACCAGACCCTACCCACGGAGGATGGGACCCAGGGGATGCCCGCCTACGATGACCGCCCATGTCCGATCGCCTCACCAGGGACGACGTCGCCAAGGTGGCCCAGCTCGCCCGGCTCGAGCTCACCGACGCCGAGCTCGACACCTACACGACCCAGCTCGCCGCCGTGCTCGACCACGCCGCCGACGTCGCCGCCCTCGACCTCGCCGACGTGGCGCCGACCGCGCACCCGCTGCCGCTCCAGAACGTGCTGCGCGACGACGCCGTGCGGCCCTGCCTCGACCGCGACGAGGTGCTTGGGCAGGCCCCGGCGGTCGAAGACGCCCGCTTCCGGGTGCCGGCCATCCTCGGTGACGAGCCGTGACCGTGGCCGACCTGCCGACCACCGCCGTCGCCATCGCCGTCGCCGTGCGCTCCGGGGAGCTGTCCGCCCGTGAGGTCGTCGACGCCCACCTGGCCGCCATCGACGCACGCGAGGGTGAGATCAACGCCTTCAACCTGGTGCTGGCCGACGAGGCCCGCGCCGCTGCCTCTGCCGTCGACGCCGCCGTCGCCGCCGGAGAGGATCCCGGGCCGCTCGCCGGCGTGCCGCTCGCGCTGAAGGACAACCTGTGCACCCGCGGGGTGCCCACCACCTGTTCGAGTCGGATCCTCGATGGGTGGCGGCCGCCCTACGACGCCACCGTCGTCGAGCGGGTCGCGGGGGCCGGCGCCGTCGCCATCGGCAAGACGAACCTCGACGAGTTCGCCATGGGCTCGTCCACCGAGAACTCCGCGTTCGGGCCCACCCGCAATCCCCGCGACACCAGCCGGGTGCCGGGCGGCTCCTCGGGTGGTTCGGCGGCGGCGGTGGCCGCCGGCTTCGCTCCGATCTCGCTCGGCTCCGACACGGGTGGCTCCATCCGCCAGCCGGCGGCGTTGTGCGGCGTGGTCGGGGTGAAGCCCACCTACGGCCTGGTGAGCCGGTACGGCCTGATCGCCTTCGCCTCCTCGCTCGACCAGATCGGCCCGTTCTCCACCACCGTCGCCGATTCTGCGCTCCTCCTCGAGGCCATCGCCGGCCACGACCCGCTCGACTCCACCTCCATCGACCGGCCGGCGCCGAGCCTGCTCCACGTCCTCGACGAGGGCGTGCAGGGCCTGCGCATCGGTCTGGTCACCGAGCTCATGGGCGACGGCATCGCCCCCGACGTGGCCGCCCGGGTGCGCCAGGCGGCCGACGTGCTCACCGCCGCCGGGGCCGAGGTGGGGGAGGTGTCGGTGCCCGCCGCCAGCTACGGCCTGTCCGCCTACTACCTCATCGCTCCCGCCGAGGCGTCGAGCAACCTGGCCCGCTACGACGGGGTCCGCTACGGCATGCGGGTGGACGCCCCGACGACGGCGGAGATGAACCTCGCCACTCGCACCGCCGGCTTCGGTGACGAGGTGAAGCGCCGCATCATGCTCGGCACCTACGCCCTGTCGGCGGGCTACTACGACGCCTACTACGGCAAGGCGCTCAAGGTCCGCACGCTGATCGTGCGCGACTTCGACGCCGCCTACGAGAAGTTCGACCTCCTGCTCTCACCCACGTCGCCGACGACGGCGTTCCGGTTCGGCGACAAGACCGCCGACCCGCTGTCGATGTACCTCAACGACGTGTGCACGATCCCGTCGAACCTGGCCGGCCACCCTGCCATCAGCGTGCCGTTCGGTGACGGCGCCGACGGGTTGCCGGTCGGCGTGCAGCTGCTCGCCCCCGCTCTGGGCGAGCCGACCATGTTCCGAGCGGCGGCCGTGCTCGAAGCAGCCGTGCCAACACTGCCGGCGGCGGAAGCGGAGGTGGCTCGATGACCGCAACCCGTAACCTCACCCACGAGCCCATCGAGGGCGAGCACTACACCATCACGAGCGACACCACGGGCGACGAGTGGGAGATCGTGGTCGGCCTCGAGGTCCACTGCGAGCTGGCCACCGCCACGAAGCTGTTCTGCGGCTGCCCGAACATGTTCGGCGACGAGCCCAACACCAACGTGTGCCCGGTCTGCCTCGGCCTCCCCGGATCGCTGCCGGTGCTGAACCACCAGGTCGTCGAGCTGGCCATGCGCCTCGGGCGGGCTCTGCACTGCTCCGTCGAGCCGTCGGTGTTCGCCCGGAAGAACTACTTCTATCCGGACATGCCGAAGGACTACCAGGTCAGCCAGTACGACCGGCCGATCAACGTCGACGGCTGGCTCGACCTGCCCGACGGCACCCGGGTCGGCATCGAGCGGGCCCACATCGAGGAGGACACCGGCAAGAACTCCCACGCCGGGGGCAGCGGCCGCATCCACGGGGCCGACTACTCGCTGGTCGACTACAACCGTGCCGGCGTGCCGCTGGTGGAGATCGTGGGCCGGCCCCACATCCGCCACCCGGAGCAGGCCAAGACCTACATCGACGAGCTCCGGGCCATCCTGCTCGCCACCGGTGCCTCCGACGCCAAGATGGAGGAGGGCTCGCTGCGCGTCGACGCCAATGTGAGCGTCCGCCGTGTGGGCGACCCCGCCCTCGGCAAGCGCTGCGAGGTCAAGAACCTCAACTCGCTGCGGTCGCTCGGCCGCGCCATCGAGTACGAGGCTCGACGGCAGGTCGACCTGCTCGAGACCGGCGAGACGGTCAAGCAGGAGACCCGGCACTGGGACGAGGGCGCCGGTCGCACGCGGCCCGGCCGCTCCAAGGAGGAGGCGGAGGACTACCGCTACTTCCAGGAGCCCGACCTGGTGCCGCTCGCTCCGGGGCCCGAGTGGGTGGCCGCCGTCGATGCCGCCCTGCCGGTGCTACCGGCCGAGCGTCGTGCCCGGCTGGCCGAGGCGGCCGGTGCCAGCGCCACCGACACCGCGGTGGTCGTCGCCGTGCAGCGCGACCTCGACGCTCTCGCCCTGGCCGCCATCGCCGCCGGCGGAGACGGGCCCCGCGTGCTCACCCACGTGGAGCACAACCTGGCCGTCGACGGCGCCGGCGAGCTCGACCCGCCCCACCTCGCCCAGCTGGCCCGGATGGAGATCGACGGCCAGTTGACCGCCACCCAGGCCAAGCAGGTCCTGGCCGACATGGTCGCCTCGGGCCGGGCTCCCGACGCCATCGCCGCCGAGCGGGGCTTCGAAGCGATGGACAGCTCCGAGCTGGAGGGCATCGTCGACGGCATCATCGCCGAGAACCCCGACGACTGGGCCGCGTTCTGCACCGGCGACGACAAGCGCCGGGGCAAGCTCCAGGGCTTCTTCGTCGGCAAGGTGATGAAGGCCACCAAGGGTCAGGCCGACGGCAAGGCCGTCAACCAGATCCTCGCCCAGCGCGCGGCGTCGGCCGGCTGAGACCGGGCTGAACTGGGCCGGGCGACCCTGGTGTCGGGCCGGAACCCGAACCTAGGCTCGCGTCGGCGGTCCTCGGACCGTCGGCTCCCAGGAGGAGGTCGTCCGGTCGGACGATCCGAAGAGGGCATCGCGCACCTGCGCCACACGAACGTGAGCGTGGAGGTGTGCAGTGAAGATCAGGCGATGGGGCGGCGTTGTGGTCGTCGTGGCGGTGCTGTCGATGGTCATCGCAGGTGGGTGCCGGGACGGCTCGGAGCGAGCCGAGGGAACGATCGTCGACGGCGGCCAGCCCACACGGCTCGATCCGGTGGAGCGGGAAGCGATGATCGACGCGTTCGAGGCGGCCGAGGACGAGCGACAGCGGGAGCACTGCGAAGGTGGGGTCGCGGCTCTGGCCGCGATGGCGTTCGTCATCTCCCACGAGACGACGCGGCCCTCGCTGCCCAGTGCGGCCGACCGTGAGGCGTGGGATGCCCAGGAGCAGGAGCTCGTCGCGTCGGTCCCCGACGAGCTGCGCGACGAGATCGAGCTCGTGCGGGACGTGGCGCGTGACGTCGCTGACGAGGTGGGCCCGGTGACTCTGGAGGACCTCACTGATCGGGATGTGCAGCACCACGTGGACGGGCGCATGAGCGTCTTCGAGACGGAGGAGATGGACGCGGTCGGGGAGGCCTTCGACGAGTACATGCTCGGCTGTCCGGGGTTCGGTCGGTAGCCGGAGCGCTGGCCGAATGGCTCAATCGCCTGCGGTCGCGTGACGATGCACCAGCGAGGCGCACGACGAGCGTCTCGCGGATCGAAGGACGAGGAGACCGATGGATCGCAAGGGATTTGGACTGGCCGGCGTGGTGCTGGCCGGGGTGCTCGTGTTCGGAACCGCCGCCTGCGGTGGTGGCTCCGACAAAGAGGAGTCGTCGGAAGAGGTGACGGCGACGGTCCCGAGCGGCGACGCCGCCGACTCGAGCACCTCGAACGACGCCGACGACTCGAGCGCGGCGTCCGTGTCGGACTTCCTCGACAGCGACTGCCAGGCGGCGGTGGCGGCCTACAGCTCGATCTTCACCTCCGCTCTGGGTGGCTCGTCGATGGTGGACGACGCCCAGAAGCAGGAGCTGGAGGACAGCATCGACGAGCTGCAGTCGAAGGTGCCCGAGGAGCTCGAGGACGACATCGCGACCATCTCCGACGCCTACCAGTCCTATTTCGAGGTCCTCGGCGACTTCAAGGTGTCGGACCTGGCGAACCCGGAGAACGCCAGCAAGTTCGAGGAGGCGGGCGAGCAGCTCAACTCGTCCGAGGTCGAGGAAGCCCAGCAGAACATCGAGGACTTCTTCAAGGAGAACTGCCCGTCCATGTCGGGCAGCCTCGGCTGAGCTCGACCAACTGACCCCCAGCGACGGCCCGGTCCGCCTCAGCGTCGAGGAGGACCGGGCCGTGGCGCGTCCGGGCCCTCGCCGCGGTCGGCGCCGCTAGTCGATGTCGCGGCGGGTGAGTCGCCAGGTGGCGAAGGCGAGGGCCACGACGCCGACCAGGAGCGGCACGATGATGCTGGCGGGCGTGTCGACGAAGGTGCCCCGCAGCGGGACGTCGGTGATCGACTCGAGCAGCGAGCGGGAGTAGGTGCGCACCGCCATCTGGGCGGCGGTGTCGGCGGCGGTGGCGACGAAGCCCTCCCAGATGAAGATGTACAGCAGGCCCCACACGAGCGACCGCTTCGTCACCAGCCCCAGGGCGCAGAAGATCCCGGTGTAGGCCACCAGGGCGACTGTGGCCGAGCCGATCGTGCCGGTGACGAGATCGGCGCCTCCGCCCGTCGCGGCGGCGGCGATGCCGAGAGGGATCACGACCACCGGCCAGGCCACGGTGAACGATGCGGCAGCAGCGGCGAACACGAGGCGGGACCGGCGAACCGGTCGCAGCCAGAGGTAGACGAGGGTGCCCTCCTCGTCGGGGTCGCCGAGGGCGGCGGCGGCGAACACGAGAGCGGTGACGGGCACGACGAGCGAGAGCCCGAAGGTGTTCACGAAGCGGGTGCCGGTGAGGAGTTGGCCGGGCACGATCAGGTTGTTCTCGAGGGCGAGGTCGGCCCGGGGCGAGGCACCCAACGCGGCGCCGACCACGATGCCGACCAGGCCCAGCCCGAGGAGCGCGGCCAGCCGTGCCCGGGTCACCTGGCTGCGCAGCACCAACCGGTAGATCGGGAGTCGGGTGGGGGCCAGCGTCCTCATCGGCCCTCCACCAGGTAGCGGAAGACGCTCTCGAGGTCGTCGTCGAGCGGTGTGACCTCGTGGAGGCGCAGGCCCCGGTCGCGAGCCACCACCGCGACCGCGCGTCGCAGCACGGCGGCGTCGAGGGTGTCGACGATCGTCGCATCGCCTTCGAGGCGAACGCCCACCACGCCGTCGGCGCCGAGCAGGCCGGCGGCGAGGCGGCGGGGGTCGTCGGTGCGGATCCGGATCCGGTGGGGACGATCGTCCATGAGCTCGCGGATGTCGCGGAAGTCGCCTTCGGCGGCGAGGCGGCCCTGGGCCATCACGAGCACCCGGCTGCCGAAGCGCTCGACCTCGTCGAGGACGTGGCTCGACACGAGCACGCACCGGCCGTCGGCGCCGAGGCGCTGGAACAGGGCGATCAGGTGGAGTCGCTGGCGGGGGTCGAGGCCGGTGAGCGGCTCGTCGAGCACCACGACCTCGGGGTCGGCCACCAGGGCCTGGGCCACCTTCACCCGCTGGCGCATGCCCTTGGAGAAGCTTCCGACCGGCCGTTTGTCGTCGGCGGGCAGCTCGACCACGTCGAGGGCTCGGCGGGCGGCGTCGGCCGGATCGGGAAGGCGCAGCAGCACGGCGGCCAGCTGGACGAACTCGAAGGCGGACAGGTTGTCGAACAAGGCCTCCTGTTGGGGCACGAGCCCGATGCGGCGAGTGAGCTCGAGGTCGCGCCTTGGGTCGCCTCCGAGGACGCGCACGGTGCCCTGTGACGGCGGAGTGAGCCCGCAGAGCATCCGCAGCACGGTGGACGTCCCGGCTCCGTTCGGGCCCAGCAGGGCAGTGACGCCCGGGCCCACCTCGAACGACACGTCGGACACGGCGACGAGCTCGCCGAACCACTTCGACGCGTGGTCGACCTCGATCAGCGCGCTCACCGGTCGACCGGTACCCGGCGGTAGCGCAACCAGGTGAACCCGGCGAAGACCAGCGCCCAGGCGGCGTAGGCGGCGACGAGCGTGCCCGTGGAGATGGCGGCGATGGTGGGGTCCGGGTTCACGTCGCCGTAGATGCGGCGGACCAGCTCGAACGGGAGCTGCAGGAGGTTGACGCAGAACCACTCCGGCGCCGCCTCGGCCCCCTCGATGAGCGCCTCCGAGACCGCCGCGCTGGCCAACAGGATCAAGATGATGCCCGCCGAAGCGGCCGCTTTGCGGGTGGTCGTG
>DATDIY010000253.1:0-3304 GCA_036520815.1 Acidimicrobiales bacterium | reverse complement strand
CTCCTTCGGGGTCGAGGAGGTGCTCGGCGACGACGCAGGAGCGTCCGTCGCCATCGATTCCGGTCACGATCTGCCGCATGGCGACGCAGCCTCGCGCACGATCCCACCCGGTGCCACGGGCGCAGATCTCCACCTGGTCCTCAGGTCGTCTCCAAGCACCACGCCGGGAACGGGCGCACGCTGCGGGCATGAAGACACACCACGACCACCACGCTCTCCCCCAGATGACGGGGGACCGCACGTTCCTCACCGACGGAGGGCTCGAGACGTCGCTGATCTTCCACGACGGGATGGACCTTCCGGCCTTCGCCTCGTTCCCCCTCCTGTTCACCGAGGAGGGACGGGCCCGACTCGTCGCCTACTACGAGCAGTACCTGGCCACCGCCCGCGACCACGGGATGGGATTCGTCCTCGAGGGGGTCACCTGGCGGGCCAGCCGGGACTGGGCCGACGAGCTCGGCCTGACCGACGCCGACCTCCTCCGGGCCATTGATGCCAGCAGCGAGCTCATGGCCGGACTGCGCGACCGCTGGCAGGCAACGGTGCCCGTCGTGGTGAGCGCGTGCATCGGTCCCCGAGGCGACGGCTACGCACCCGACGGCCACATGACCGCCACCGAGGCCGAGGCGTACCACGCCTTCGAGATCCGCCGGATGGCAGAGGGGGCGATCGACCAGGTCTCGGCGTTCACGATCACCTACGTGGACGAGGCGGTCGGCATCACCGCCGCCGCCGCCCGGGTCGGCATCCCGGTGGCGATCTCGTTCACCGTCGAGACCGACGGCCGCCTGCCCGACGGCACCTCGCTGGGGGACGCCATCGACGCCACCGACGCCGCCACAGGCGGCTATCCCGCCTACTACATGGTGAACTGCGCCCACCCCACCCACGTCGTGCCGGGCCTCGAGAAGGGGGCGCCGTGGACGGCGAGGATCCAGGGCCTGCGCGCCAACGCGTCGACGTTGTCGCACGCCGAGCTCGACGAGTCCGAGACCCTCGAGGACGGGGACCCCGTCGACCTCGGCCGCCGGTACGTCGACCTGCACGAGACCCTGCCCGGGCTCCGGGTGCTCGGGGGGTGCTGCGGGACCGACCACCGCCACGTCGAGGCCATCGCCGGGGCGTGGACGGGGGCCGGCCGGACCGCCACGACGAGCCTGGTTTGAACATCCCTGCTGGTCGCGACGACGCCCCGGCCGCCATCCCCGAACGGGGAGGACGGACCGGGGCGTCGAAGCAGCTGGCGGTCAGCTCAGACGGCGTCGGCGCCGAGCTCGCCGGTGCGGATCCGCACCACCGAGCTCACGTCGATCACCCACACCTTGCCGTCACCGATCTTCCCGGTGGCGGCAGCGGCGACGACGGCGTCGACCGCTCCGTCGGCCATCTCGTCGTCGACCACGACGTCGAAGCGGACCTTCGGCACCAGGTCGACCTGGTACTCGGCCCCTCGGTAGACCTCCACGTGTCCGCCCTGGCGGCCGACTCCCTTCACCTCCTGGACGGTCATACCCATGACCCCCGCGGACTTCAACGCCTCCTTGACGTCGTCGACCTTGTGGGGCTTGACGATGGCAGTGATCAGCTTCATCCCGATCCTCCTACAGCCGGTCCATGGTCGAGACGCCGCCGAGGTTGTAACCGACCTCGGCGTGCTCGGCGAGATCGAGACCCATGTCCTCGGCCTCCTCGGTGACCCGTAGGCCGATCACCGCGTCGATCACCTTGGCGATGATGATCGTGACGATGAAGGAGAAGGCCAGCACGGCGAACGACGCCACGATCTGCTTGCCCAGCAGCTCGCCGCCGCCTCCGTAGAACAGCCCGTCGGCACCGGCCGGGTTGATGTCGGTCGTGGCGAACAGCCCGAGGAGCAGGGCGCCGGTGAGACCACCGACGAGGTGGACACCGACGACGTCGAGCGAGTCGTCGTAGCCGATCTTGGTCTTCAGGCCCACGGCCAGCAGGCACAAGATGCCGGCGATGAACCCGATGCACATCGCCGGGAGGGTGTCGACGAAGCCAGCACACGGGGTGATCGCCACCAGGCCGGCGACGGCACCAGAGGCAGCACCGAGGGTGGTGGGCTTGCTGTCCCGCAGCCACTCCACGAGGGTCCAGCCGAGCATCGCTGCCGACGCGGCGATGAAGGTGTTGAGCAGGGCCTGGGCGGCAAGGCCGTTGGCGGCCAGGGCGGAGCCGGCGTTGAACCCGGCCCAGCCGAACCAGAGGATGCCGGTGCCCAGGATCGTGAGCGGCAGGTTGTGCGGGTGCATGCCCTCCTTGGGCCAACCCTTGCGCTTGCCGAGGATGAAGCACAGCGCCAGAGCCGCAGCACCGGCGTTGATGTGGACCACTGCCCCACCGGCGAAGTCGAGCGCTCCCATCTGGAGGATCCAGCCGCCGCCCCAGACCCAGTGGGCCACGGGGGCGTAGACGACGAGCAGCCAGATCGAGATGAACAGCGCGTAGGCCCCGAAGCGGAAGCGGTCGGCGGTCGCTCCGGTGATGAGCGCCGGGGTGATGATGGCGAAGGTCATCTGGAAGGCGGCGAAGAGGATGACCGGGATGGTCAGCGGCTCCATGACCTCCATGCCGACGTCCTTGAACCCGATGAAGTCGAGGTTGCCGACGAAGTCGTTGGTGCCGCCGAAGGCGATGCTGTAGCCCACGAGGACCCAGAGCACCGCCATGAGGCCCATGGCGAAGATGTTCTGCATCAGCATGGCCAGGATGTTCTTGGCTCTGACCATGCCGCCGTAGAACAGCGCGAGGCCTGGCGTCATGAACAGCACGAGTGCCGTGCTCATGAGGACCCAGGCGGTATCCCCAGAATCGATGTCCATCGATCTCCTTCCCTTCCGTGCCCCCGAGCAGCAGCGCGCCGCCGCCGGTGGTTGGTCACGGGCAAGGTTGTTGGATGCCTGTTTCTGACGTGTTTCTCACATGGCGCCTCCTGGATGAAGAGGCGCTTGACCGTCTGGGAGCCGAATCTTAACTATTCGTTACGCAAGGGTCGCGGACGCTCGGCACCCCTGCCGGGCCTCCAGGAGATAGCCCTTCCCGCGGATGGTCCGCAGCACCAGACCCACTTCCGCGAGCCGCTGTCCCAGCCGGAAGACGGCTGCCTTGAGGGCCTCCTCGGTCGCCGTACCGCCGGCTGCTTCATAGGCCGCGGCGAGCTCGCGGCGGTGCACGACGGTGCAGAACCGCTCGAACAGCAGCTGGGCGAGCGGCAGCTGACCGGAGGGGAGCACCTGATGGCGAGGTCCGAACTCCACCAGGCCGCCGGGACGCAGCAACG
>DATDIY010000252.1:0-9184 GCA_036520815.1 Acidimicrobiales bacterium | reverse complement strand
CACCACCGATCCCAGCGTCACCCACCTCCGCTTCGGTGACCTCGAGATCGTGCCCGACGAGGGCGTCGTGCTGCGCGACGGCAACGAGGTCCACCTCACCAAGACCGAGTTCCGCCTGCTGGTGGAGCTGGCCTCCACGCCCGGCCGGGTGTTCAGCCGCGAAGTCCTCCTCGAGCGGGTCTGGGGCTACGGCTACTTCGGCGACGGTCGCCTCGTCGACGTCCACGTGCGTCGCCTGCGCATGAAGGTCGAGGCCGATCCGGCCAACCCGCGCCACGTCGTGACGGTGCGGGGCCTCGGGTACAAGCTGCAGCAGTAGGCCACATGGCGCTGGACGAGCCGACCTCCCGCCCGGTGGCCCCTGAGGGACGGCCGGTGGACACGACCCCCCAGGAGCCACGTCCGGTCACGCCGGAGAGCCGACCGGTGCAGGCCCGCACCCGGCGGCGCCGGCGCGCCCGGATCATCGCCCCGGTCCGCAGCCGGGTCGGGTTGCGCGCCCGCCTCACCGTCACCTACGCCCTCGGTGCCGCCCTGCTCGCCGCGGTGATGTCGATCACCACGTTCGCCCTCACCCGGGAGAACCTGCTCACCCAGCGCGAGGAGTCGGCGGTCAGCCGCACCCTGGCCAACGGGGCACGCCTGGCGACCCAGCTCGCTCCCGGGGCCGACCCCACGGCGGTGGAGGCCCTCCTCGCCGGGCTCCCCACCCCGGAGGGCGCCCAACCAGTGCTGCACTACCAGGGCCTGTGGTTGGCCGCCGACCCCATCGACTTCGGGGAACGGGCCATCCCCGACCAGATGAAGACGCTGGTCGACGGCGGGCAGCCGGCGCGCATGCGCACCAGCTACCAGGGCGACACCTACCTGGTGACCGGGGTCCCGGTCCCCGGTCTGGCCGCCGCCTACTACGAGGGCATCTCCCTGGCCGACCTCGAGCGGACCCTCGACGGGCTGGCCATCTCCCTGCTGGGCGCCTCCGCGCTCACCACCGTCGCCGGCGGCCTCGTCGGCTTCTGGGCCAGCCGCCGCGTCTTCGCGCCCCTGCTCGACGTCGGCCAGGCTGCCCACGCCATCGCCGGTGGACGCCTCGACACCCGCCTGCCGGTGGGCGGTGACCCCGACCTCGACGTGATCGCGGCGCCGTTCAACGAGATGGCCCAGGCCCTCGAGGACCGCATCGAGCGAGACGCCCGCTTCGCGTCCGAGGTGAGCCACGAGCTGCGCTCCCCGCTCATGACCCTCGCCGCCACCGTCGAGGTCATGGAGAACTCGCGCGACGAGATGCCCGAACGGGCCCGCACCGCTCTCGTACTGCTGTCGGCCGACGTCGACCGGCTCCAACAGCTGGTCGAGGACCTCCTCGAGATCTCCCGCTTCGACGTCGGAGCGATCAAGCTGCACCTCGAGGAGGTGCTGGTCGACGAGATGGTCATCCAGGCGGTGAGCGTGCTCGGCGGCGGCGGCGTCCCCGTGCGCTACCCACCGGAGGTCGGCGACATCGTCGTGAGGGTCGACAAGCGCCGCTTCGGGCGCGTGATCGCCAACCTGCTCGACAACGCCGAGCGCTACGCCGGCGGGGCCACCGCGGTCACCCTGGAGCTGCTCGACGACCACGTCCTGATCGCGGTGGAGGACCGGGGCAACGGGGTGCCCGAGGACGAGCGCGACATCATCTTCGACCGCTTCTCCCGTGGGAGCGAGGGCGGGAACCGGGCGGCCGACACGGGAGTCGGGCTCGGCCTGGCCCTGGTCGACGAGCACGTCCGACTGCACGGCGGAAGGGTCTGGGTGGAGGATCGACGCGACGGTGAGAGTGGCGCCCGATTCGTGGTGGAGCTGCCGGTCGTCGAGCCGTCGACCGACGAGCACGACGAAGGGGACACGCCATGAGCAGGCGGATCCGACCCCGGGGCCGCGCCGCGCTCGCCGCCCTCGGCGTGCTCGTCGTGGCGCTCTCGGCGTGCGGCATCCCTGAGGACGCCGAGCCCCGCGAGATCTCCCGCGAAAACCTGCCCCCGGAGCTGGTCGACCCGGCGTCGACCCAACCGGCCCTCGACGGCGACGTCGAGTCGCGCATGGTGACGCTGTACCTCGTGCGCGCCAACGCGCCGGGCGACGAAGAGCTCGTCGCCGTCCCGACCGAGATCCCACGACCGCAGATGAACAGCGAGCTCCCCCGCGCCGTCGTCGAGGCGCTGCTCGCGGCCCGGCCCGCCGAGCTCGGACAGGCCGACCTCGTCAATGCCCTGTCGGCGTCGATCCAGGTGCTGGCGGCCACGATCGGCGACGACGACGTGCTCGACCTCGACCTGTCCGACCTCGGAGGCACCGAGAGCAGCATGCAGCGCCTCGCCGTGGCCCAGCTCGTCTTCACCCTCGCCGAGCTCACCGTTCCCCGCATCGACGCCGTGCGGTTCTCCGTCGACGGCGAAGAGGTGGCCGTGCCCGTCGAGGGAGCCGTGATCCCCGCCGGCACCCCTGTCCGCCCGAGCGACGACCCCTCGCTGATGCCCGCGACGACGCTCCCCCGCTGACCGGCCTCTGATCCCCCGACCGGCTCCTCAGCGCGACGGTCAGCGGTCCCGCAGGTCGATGACGCCTTCTGGCGTCTCCCGCTTCTGGAGCAGGAAGTAGGCGTAGGGGCCGTTCTCGTTCAACGGGTCCTCGGTGAGGAGCTTCACCGCGATCGGGTCGAACCCGATGCGCTCCGCCGCCGTCCAGAACTCCTCGATGTCGTACGACGTGAGGTGGCCCAGATTCCGTCGATACGAGAACCGCCTGGGCCGGGTCTCCCAGCTCCGGGTGACGAACTTGACCTGCACGAGGGCCAGGCCCCGCTCGACGAGCATGCGCTCGGCGAGGCGCAGCACCTGGTAGCCGTACTCCTGGGACGGCATCACCTCGAACACGTAGGTGCAGAGGAACAGCTCGGCGGGCCCTCGGACCTCCCGCAGCGCCCGGGCCGGGTCGGCGACCGGGATCAGGATCGGCTCGAACCCGTCGAAGTGCATCGCCGCCAGCTGCTCGGCGCACTCCGAGAGGTTCTCGGGCGAGACGTCGATGCCGACGAAGCGCTCGGCCAGCGGGGCGAAGAACACGGCGTTGGCCCCTCCCCCGGGCCCCCACTCCACGATGCGCCGCAGGCTCGGGGCCCGATCGGCCATCTCCAGCAGCTGCCCGTACAGCTCGAGGTGGCGCCGGCCCATCGCCAGCCAGCGGTCCTCGTCGCCGAAGATGCCAGCGCCGCGCCAGTGCGACATCTGGGGCATGACCTCGTCGTCACGGGTCCAGTACTGCTGGGCCTCCGCTGTCAGGGCGTCATCGGAGCGGTGCCGCAGCATGCACTCGAGGCGCAGCTCGGTGCGGCGCAACGGGTCGTACGCCGGGCCGAGGATCTTCCGCAGGGGCGCGACGACCGCAGACTTGGTGTCCATTGTCCCTCCCGACGGCCACGGTCCCCCCGGATCGTCCGTCGGGCCGACCATACGCCGGTCGGGTGGGTCGTGCCTCAGCCTGCGAAGAAGACTTCGGCGACGCCGTGATAAAGGGCAGGATCGACCGTCTTGAGCGTTCCCACCGCCTCGTTGAGTGGCACCCGTACGATCTCGCCACCTTGGAGGGCGACCATCTGACCGAAGGCGTCGTCGTGCACGGCGTCGATGGCGGCGACCCCGAACCGGGTGGCCAGGACCCGGTCGAACGCCGTCGGGGTACCGCCGCGCTGCACGTGGCCGAGGATGGTCTGACGGGTCTCGAAGCCGGTGCCGGCCTCGATGGCCTCGGCCAACCGGTTGGCGATCCCACCGAGGCGGACATGGCCGAACTCGTCGACCTCGCCCGATTGCAGCTCCATCGTCCCCTCGGCCGGGGTGGCTCCCTCGGCGACCACCACGATCGACGCGAAGTTGCCCTTCTCGTGTCGGCGTCGCAGCGCGTCGCAGACCGCGTCGATGTCGAAGGGCTCCTCGGGGATGAGCATCATGGTGGCGCCGCCCGCGATGCCCGCCCAGGTGGCGATGTGGCCGGCATGGCGGCCCATGACCTCGACGACCATCACCCGGTGGTGGGACTCGGCGGTGGTGTGCAGTCGGTCGATGGCCTCGACGGCGACCTGCACGGCGGTGTCGAAGCCGAAGGTGAGCTCGGTGCCCGACAGGTCGTTGTCGATCGTCTTCGGTACGCCGACGACCGCCACGCCCAGCTGGTGGAGCTTGTCGGCCACGCCCAGGGTGTCCTCGCCGCCGATGGCGATCAGCGCGTCGACACCGAGACGATCGAGGGTCTCCCGGCAGGCCTCGACACCACCCTCGACCTTGAACGGATTGGTCCGCGACGAGCCGAGGACGGTGCCGCCGCGAGGGAGGGTCCCCCGGAAGGCCTCGACGTCGAGCGGTCGGGTCGTGCCGTCGATGACCCCGCGCCAGCCATCGAGGAAACCGACCAACTCGTCGCCGTAGGTGCGCTCGCCCTTGCGGACCACGGCGCGCATGACGGCGTTCAGCCCCGGGCAGTCGCCCCCTCCGGTCAGCATCGCCACGCGCATCGGCCCACCTCCACGTCGTCAGGGCTCGCGGGTCACCCTAGCCACGCCCTTCGCGGCTCCGACCGGATGGGGCCGGGCGCGAGACCGCCGGTGGCCGCGTGGCGGCCACCGGCGGGACGGAGGGTCGCCCGGAGGGGGATCGGGACGCTCCGTCGGTGGATCCGCCGCGGATCTAGTGGGAGGTCGAAGGGTGCAGGAGGCGGGATGCGAACGCTCTCAGTTCGCGAAACCGGGTGTCGACGATGCGGGCCAACGCCGCCGCCTGCCTCCGTTCCCGGGCCCGGAAGGCCTGTCCGTTACGACCCAGCACGAGGGCCAGTCCCGCCGAGGGCAGCGGCGCCCAGGCCACGTCGGCCGGCCCGCTGTCGCCGTCGGCGACCCGTGCCGACGACTGGCTGCCGGCCACGAAGGCGACGATCCACGCAGTGGACGGGATCTCCCCTTCCGACACGATGACCTCACCGGCGTCGAGATCGACCACCGCACCCCAACTCGCGCCCACCGTGCGCACGGCGTGGGCGCAGAGCTCTGCGATCGCCGAGTCCGGCGTGGGCGCACCGACCAGCACCGCCGCCGTCTCGAGGGCATCGAGCCTGGGGTCGTGGAGAGCGTCGGCCGCCGGCCGGATGTCCTCCACGTCGACGCCGTCGACCTGGTGGATCTCGCTCATGAGCAGCTCCACCAGGCTGGCGTCGCCACCGGGGAGCTCGACCACCAGCTCGTCGACCGCCCGGCCCGCTCCCCGTTCGAGGATGTCGATGCCGACGACGTCACCGCCCACCGCGCCGATCCGGCTGGCCAGTGCTCCCAGAGCACCGGGCCGGTCGGGCATCCACACCCGAAGGATGTACGTGCACTTCATGACGATCACGCTACGGACGCCCCGTGAACACGATGTTTCGCCCGGACGACCTACGCGCGAACCCTCGTCAAGGAACAACAGACGACTTCGGGGCGGGCTCAGGCTTCGAGGCGGGTGAGGCCGCGACGGAGGTTGCGGACGGCCTGCAGGGTGCGCTGCTCGTTCTCGATCAGGGCGAACCGCACGAACCCGTCGCCGCCGGGACCGAACCCCACGCCCGGCGAGACGGCCACGTTGGCCTCCTTCACCAGAGACGAGGCGAACTCGATCGAGCCCATGTCGGAGTAGGCCTCCGGGATCGGCGCCCACACGAACATCGTCCCCTTCGGGGGCTCGACGGCCCAGCCGATGCGGTTCAGGCCGTCGCAGAGGGTGTCGCGGCGGCTCTGGTAGACCTCGTTGACCTGCTTCGGGAAGTCGGTGGCCTCGTTCAGGGTGACGGTGGCGGCGATCTGGATGGGCTGGAAGGTGCCGTAGTCGAGGTAGCTCTTGAGCTTGGCCAGGGCGGCCACCACGTCGGCTCGACCGACCATGAACGCCATCCGCCAACCGGCCATCGAGAACGACTTGGTCATCGAGTAGAACTCGACGGCGACCTCCTTGGCCCCCTCGGCCTGCAGGATCGACGGCGGTCGGTAGCCGTCGAAGCCGATGTCGGCGTAGGCGTTGTCGTGCACGACGACGACGTCGCGCTCGCGGGCGAAGTCGACCACCTTCTGCATGAACTCGAGGTCGACGCAGGTGGTGGTGGGGTTGTGCGGGAACGACATCACGATCACGCGGGGCTTGGGCCAGGAGTACTCCCAGGCCTCCCGGAGGTTCTCGAAGAAGTCCGCCCCCGTGCCGAGCGGGACCTCCCGGATGTCGGCGCCGGCGAGCAGCGGGGCGAAGAGGTGGATCGGGTAGGAGGGCGAGGGAACGAGCGCGGCGTCGCCAGGCTGCAGCAGCGTCCACATCAGGTGCGAGAACCCCTCCTTCGCCCCGATCGTGTTGATGACCTCGGTGTCGGGATCGAGGTCGACGCCGAACCGGGTCAGGTAGTAGTCGGCGACCGCCTGACGCAGCTTCGGGATGCCACGGCTGGCCGAGTAGCGGTGGTTGCGGGAGTTGTGGGCCGCCTCGGAGAGCTTCTCCACGGCGATGTCCGGCGACGGCAGATCGGGGTTGCCGAACCCCAGGTCGATGACGTCCTCACCTGCGCGCCGGGCCTCGACCTTCAACGAGTCGATGATCGTGAAGACGTACGGCGGCAGCGACGTGATGCGGCGGAACTCCATGGCTCCGAGGGTACCGGTTGCTCTCAGCGGGAACGGGACGGGTTCGCGGTCAGCCCGGCGTCGAACCGCGCTGTGCCACCCGGGTCGCGAGGAGGGCCGCTCCGATGGCGCCGGCACGGGAGCCGAGGGTGGCGACCTCGACGCGCGTACCCGTCCGGGCCGACGCGCCGAGCGCCATGCGACCGAGCTCCTCGCGGGTGCGAGGAAGGAAGAGGTCGCTCTCGTCGGCCAGCCCTCCGCCGATCAGGATCAGCTCGGGATCGAGGACGTTCACCAGGTTGGCGATGCCCAGCGCGAGCCACCAGGCGAACTCGTCGAGCACCGCCCCAGCACCGGGGTGCCCGGCGCGAGCGGCGGCGATGAGGTGTTCCCCATCGACGGCGGAGACGTCCCCGCCGGCCAGCTCGAGGACCGCCGGGACCCGTCCCCCCTCAGCCGCCCGCCGGGCCAGCATCCCCAGCCCGCTCCCCGACGCGTAGCGCTCCCAACAGCCCTTGCGCCCGCAGGGGCACGCGGGGCCGGACGGGTCGACGACCATGTGACCGGGCTCGCCGGCGAAGCCGTGGACCCCGTGGCGGAGCACCGCGTCGTTCACCAGCGCACCGCCGATGCCCGTCCCGAGGGTCACGAGCACGGCGTCGCGGGCCCCAAGCCCGGCCCCGACGCACACCTCGGCCCACAGGGCGCAGTTGGCGTCGTTGTCGACCACCACCGGGTAGGGGACGAGCTCTCGCAGTCGGGGTGGGATCTCCACCCCCACCAGACCGGACAGGTTGGGCGCGGCGCGCAGGCGTCCGTCGGTGTCGACGAGACCGGGAATGCCGATGCCAACGACCTCGGGGGCGCGACCGATGGCGACCAGATCGTCGCTGACGACCCGCGCCGCTCCGCCGATGGCCTCGAGGATCTTGGTGGCGTCGCCGACCGGGGTGGGCACCCGGCGCTCGGCCAGGATCTCGGTCGGCCGGGTCGGGTCGACCGCGACCGCCAGCACCTTGGTGCCCCCCACGTCGACTCCGATGGCGATGGGCACCGGCAGGATCGTCTCCTCAGAAGCGCAGCAGCGCGCCGACGCGTCCGAGCACATCGAGGTCGGCGTTGCCGACGCAGACCTCGACGTGGCAGCCCTGGGTGAGGGCGACGTCGACCGCGTCGTTGACCACGTCGTCGAGGTGCTCCATCGAGTCTCCGTCGACCGGGCACTGTGGGCCGCGAGCGGCGAGGGCACCACAGGCGCAGCGCCAGCCCGACTCGGCGTACCCCTCGGACACGAGCAGGGTGCCGACCCGCCTGTCGTTCAGCGCGCCGAGCACGCCGTCCAGACCGGCGACGGCCTTCGTGCCGGCGCCGAGCGCGTCACGCAGCCGCTCGACGAGCGCCGCCTCCTTCACGCGCTCGACCGCTTCCTCGACCACGAGCGCCGCAGTTCGGACCTCGGGCTCGGATGCTCCCGCCGACACCCCGATGCGCGGCGACAGCCGTTCGCGCAGGTAGGGGTGCAGCATGGGCTCGATGGCGGCGTGGACGTCGTCGGTGGCGCCGATGGTCAGGCGTCCGAAACTGCGGTCCTGGAAGAGGCGGAACGCCACCTCGGCGGCGTGGCGGAGGTGCTGGTTGGCGAGCTCCTCGGTGTGACCCGACAGCCGTTCGTGCTGGCCTCGGCCGGCGTCGTCGACGCGGTCGTAGTCACGCGGGAGAGCCTCGAACAGCTCGCTGCGGTCGACCAGGTTCCCGAACTGGTAGACGAACATGCGGGCTCGTTGCCGGTCGACGAGCAGCACCCCGAGCGCCTCGAGCTCCTGCACGATGGCCTCGAGCTGACCGACGGCGGGGGCCTGGTTCACGACGATCTGGTTGGCGACCGGCACCGGCAGCTCGACGACTTCCCAGAGGTCAGCCGGCACGCACGAGAACAGGGCCAGGCCCCTCACGCCGGAGCGATCGAGGTCGGAGCCGACGTGGGCCGTGATGCGATCGAGGTCGGCGGCGATGGCCGGTCCGGCGCTGCCCGCCGCTGCTTGCTTGCGCAGCGCGGCCAGGCGTCGCTGGTAGTCCTGTGGACGGATCTGGCGACGCCCGTCGACGTCGAGGTAGCAGGTGACGACGGGCGCTCCCTCGTTCCGGAATCCAGCCAGGTCCTTGATCGCAGCTTCGGTGATCACGGCGACGGCGCCTCCTCGGTTCCGGGGATGCGCCGATCGTAGGCGCGCTCGTCCCGGTCCCGTCCGGTGGAAGCGGCCGGGCGACCCGTGCGGGCGGTTCAGGCGAAGGCGGCGGCGGCGGCCACCACGGCCGCCTTCTCCAGGCCCTGCTCCGAGGCCCAGGCCGACACCGCGGCGTCGTCGCTCAGCACGAGGATCTGCACGCTCTCCGCCATGCGGGTGAGCGCACCGAGCACCCGTCGCACCGACTCGTCGTCGAGTCCGCGGAAGGTGTCGACGAGGACCAGCGGGACCGAACCGGCGTAGGACACGTGGCGCAGGGCCGCCAGACGGGCGA
>DATDIY010000251.1:0-3378 GCA_036520815.1 Acidimicrobiales bacterium | reverse complement strand
GACGACCACCGTGTCGGACTCGGCCCTCGCTCTGGAGACCGCATCCGTGAGCCGGCTCACCGTCTTGGCCGAGGCCAAACCGGCGCGCGCCGGCACGCCGCCCGGCGCAGCGTCGGCGGCGGTCCAGGCCCAGATGAGCTCCTCGTCGAGCACCTGGGTGGCGGCGATCACGGCGATGCGCTGGCCCCGCACCGTCGCCCGGTAGGGCCGATAGGCGTCGGTGGCGTCGCGGCCGATGCCGATGACCGCGAGAGGGGCGTGGTCCCGGGCGGCGAGAGTGTCCTCGAGACCTTCGGCACCGAAGTCGAGCCCGTGGTTGTTGGCCATCGACACGGCGTCGACGCCGGCGTCGGCCAGCACGGCGAGCGCACGGTCGGGAGCGCGGAACGTCCACTCCTTCGGCTGCGGAGCACCCCGGCCGGTGATCGCCGTCTCCAGGTTCAGGATCTGCAGGTCGGAACCGGCGAACAGCGCGCCGAGCGGCGCCAACATCGACGAGCCCTGGCTGTCGAGTCGGGTCCGGACGTGGGACTCGAAGTGCGAATCACCGCCGAACGCGATCGTCACCGACTCCCCGCTGCCGAGCGGTCCGCGCACGGTGGTGGTGGGAGCCGGGACCTTGGAAGTGGTGGTGATGCCGGTCGGTGCCGGCGCCGTCCCCGTGGGCGAACCCTCGTCCAGCGCGGCGTCGGCGCTGGAACGGGTGCCGTCGACGCCGAGGTCGACGACGACCACCAGCAGGCTCACGAGCGCGACAGCGACGAGCAGCAGGGTCCCCGCCCGCCGACGTGTCACGCCCGTCGACGCTACGGGCGCCGACCCGTCGCCTCGGGGATGCCCGGCCGGCGTCGTCGGCGAGGCGCCCGTCAGCGGCGCTCACGTGTAGAGGTTGAAGTCCTCGCCCCGGAAGAAGCCAGCGAGGGTCACGCCAGCGAGCGTCGCCGCCCGCACGGCGAGGCCCGACGGCGCCGACACCGCCACCACCGCCTCGAACCCGGCCGCCCACGCCTTCTGCACCATCTCGAACGACGCCCGACCGCTGACGAACAGCGCCCGGTCGGTGGCCGGCAGCTGCCCGTCGAGCAGGAGGCGCCCGACCACCTTGTCGACCGCGTTGTGGCGACCGATGTCCTCCCGGACCACCAGGAGCGTGCCCTCACGGTCGAAGGCGGCGGCGGCGTGGGCTGCACCGGTGCGGGCGTAGAGGTCCTGGGAGCCCCGGACCTGCTCGGTGACGGCGTAGAGCACCTGCGGGTCCCACGGCTCGTACGGAGCCAGCGGGTCGAGGCGCAGCAACAGGTCGTCGAGCTGGGTCGTGCCGCAGATGCCACACGCCGACGAGGTGACGCCCAGACGAGGGAGCGGTTCCGGGGCGACGCCGCCGGTGTCGACGCTGACCACGTTGAACTCGGTATCGGCCGCCGGGCCGGTCCCGCAGTACCGGCAGCTCAGCACGGGGGCACCCCCGAGGAGCCCGTCGGTGAAGCACAGCCCGACCGCCAGCTCGAAGTCGTGGCCCGGCGTGCGCATGGTGGTGGCGACGAGGTGGTCGTCGAGGCGGATCTCGAGCGGCTCCTCCTCGATGACCTCGTCGGGCCGTCGGCCCTGATCCGCCGCCCCCGCACCGCTCAAGCGGCGGGCGAGCACTCGCACGCTGCGGCCACGGGTCATGGGGCCAACCGTAGCCAGCCCTCCAGGCGGACCCGGCTGGTGGGCGACATCGCTGCTCGGCTCTGCCTAGGCTCGTGTGCCGCCGGTCAGGGGCTGACCACCGGTGGGACACGAAGGGGCAGGACACATCAAGGGGAAGGCGCTGGCGGCGCGGCGGGGACACTCGCTCCCGCGCGCCCTGGTGGCACTGGTGTCCGCCCTCAGCCTGGTGGTGGTGGCAGTCGTCACCCTCCTCGTGATCGGCTCGGACGACGACGGTCCCCAGAGGTCGGCCACGACCGATGCCGGCGAGAACGCGGCGGCCCCGACCGACGCCCCGAGCACCACGGTGGCGCCCACCACGACCGCCGCCACCGTTCCGCCCACGACGCGACCGCCGCGGGACCTCGGCAGACTGATGCTCGTCGGCGACTCCGTGGCGGCCACGCTCACCAAGCCGCTCGCCTTCCACGCCAAGGCCCGTGGTATCCCCTACAACGACCAGACTGTCCCGGGCTGCGGGATGATCACCGGGCTCCCGACGGCCGGACCGACCGAACCGCCCGTCCCCTGGGCGGCCACGTGCGAACAAGCCGTGCTCGACTCCCAGCCCGGCCTGGCCATCAGGCGCTCGGCCGGCACCGTGCTCTGGCTGAGCAGCTGGGAGACCGCCGACCGGTGGGTGGACGGCTCAGTGCTCGTGTTCGGGACCCCCGAGGGCGATGCCCGCCTCCTCGAGCTGATGGAGCAGGCTCGCGCCCGCATCCTCGCCGGCTCCGACGCCCTCCTGGTGCTCGTGAAGGCGGCGCCCAACGCCGCCATGTCCCAGCGAGGGCCAGCCGACGAGAACAACGTCGAGCGGATGGTCCACCTGAACGAGTTGTTCGACCGGTTCGCGGCGACCCACCCGGTCGACACCCGGGTGCTCGACATGGTTGCGCTGGTGTGCCCCGGCGGCCCGCCGTGCCCACCGGTGGTCGATGGCGTCGAGCTGCGGCCCGTCGACGGCGGCCACTTCTCCGACGCCGGCGCGGCGTGGGTGGTGCCCCGCCTGCTGGACGAGATCGTCGCTGTCGCCTCCTGACGGATCCCGGCGCGGAGCTCGATCCAGTCTCCGTCGCACCGCCCTCCGTTCTGGTACGCGAATCGGGCGGACGACCGCACGTTTCGCGTGCCAGAACGGCTACAGCGTTCTGATCACCCGGGCCGGGTTGCCGGCGACCACGACGTTGGGCGCCACATCCTTCGTCACCACGGCACCAGCACCCACCACGGCGTCGTTGCCGATGGCCACCCCTGGCAGCACGATCGCTCCGCCGCCCAGCCACGCGTTGTCGCCGATGGTGATCGGCTCGGCCGCCTCCCACTTGGCCCGGCGGAGCTTGGCATCGAGCGGGTGGGTGGGCGTGAGCAGCTGGACGTTCGGACCGATCTGGACGTCGTCACCGATGATCACGGCGGCGACATCCAGAACGACGAGCCCGAAGTTGATGAAGCACCGGGCACCGACGCGCAGGTTCACGCCCAAGTCGCAGTGGAACGGCACCCGGATCTCGGTCTCGGGACCGATCGACGCCAGCAGCTCGGTGAGGATCTCCTCCCGGTCGGCGGCGTCGTCGGGACCGGAACGGTTGAACCGGTCAACCAGGCGACGGGCCCGGGCGCCCAGCTCGGAGATCTCCGGGTCGTCGGCGAGGTAGAGATCGCCGGCGAGCATCCGCTCCAGCT
>DATDIY010000250.1:0-2026 GCA_036520815.1 Acidimicrobiales bacterium | reverse complement strand
AGCACGATCTCGCCCGGCTGGCCGTCGGGCACGACCACGCCGTCGTGGTCGAGGATCCGAACCTCGAACCCGGGGCGGGGCCGGCCGACGGTCGTGGCGATGGCCTCAGGATCGTCGCCTGGTCGTGTCGACGCCGCCGTGCCGGCCTCGGTGAGCCCGTAGCCGGTGACGACGACCGAGAAGGGCAGCTCGGCGAAGATCCGGCGCACGAGCTCGACGGGGATGTCGGCGGCGCCGGTGACGGCGATGCGCAGGCTCGACAGATCGTGACCGGAACGAGCCGGATGGTCGAGCAGGGCCCGGTACAACGTGGGCGCGCCGGGCAGGACCGTGATGGCCTCGGCGGCCACCGTGGCCATTGCTCGCTCGGCGTCGAACACGGCCTCGGGGTACATGGTGGCGCCCACCGAGACCGACGCCAGGATGCCGGCCTTGAGCCCGAACATGTGGAAGTAGGGGTTGACCATCAGGTAGCGGTCACCCGCCCGCAGGCCCGTCATCGCCGGCCAGTCGCCCGCCACTGCGAGCGTGCGCCCGTGGGTCTGCACCACGCCCTTGGGCGTGCCCGTCGTCCCCGACGTGAAGAGGATGTCCGAAGCATCGTCGGCGCCGACGGCGAGCGCCCGCCGGTCGAGCTCCGTCGCGTGCTCGGTCGTGGCCCGTCCGAGCAGCTCGGCCCACCCCAGCGCTCCCTCGGAGACCCGACCCTGCACCACCACGATCGTCTCGAGGTCGGGCAGCTCGACACCGGAGCCGGCGAGCAGGGCGACCAGGTCGGATCCGAGCAGATCGGTGACGGTCACCAGCATCCGGGCGCTGCTGCGACGCAGCACGTCGGCCGCCTCGCCTCCCTTGAACCGGCTGTTGACCGGAACCACCACGGCACCGGCGGCCCACGTGCCGAGGGCAGCGACGATCCACTCGGCGCAGTTGGGCGCCCAGATGGCGACGCGGTCACCCGGCCCGACACCGAGCGCGACCGAGGAGGCCCCGAACCTTCGGGCCTCCTCGGCGAGCTCGGCGTACGAGAGCCGGCTCTCCCCCTCCACGATGGCGATGCGGTCCCCGTGCTCGGCCACCGTCGCCGCGACCATGGCCGGGATGCTCTCCCACCCGCTCTCGCGGGCGGGGCTCACGCGACGACCGCGTCTTCGACGTTCAAGAGGCGGGCCAGATTGCCGCCCATGATCTTGCGGACCCGATCGACGTCGGCGCCCTCGAGCTCGGTCGCGTAGCTCGCCGGGTCGGCCAGGCCTTCGGGGTGCGGGTAGTCGGAGCCGAACAGCACGTGGTCCTCGCCGATGAGGTCGGCCAGCGCGTTCAGGTCCTCCTCCCAGAACGGACTCACGTACACGTTGCGCCTGAACACCTCGGTGGGCTCCTCGAGGAAGTCCTGGGGCATCTTCTTGTAGACGTCCTTGAGGTTGTGCAGCACCGGCTCCACCCATGAGCTGCCGTTCTCGATGACCGCGACCTTCAGCTCGGGGTTGCGTGACAGGGCGCCGTGGCAGATGAGGGCGGACACGGCGTCCTCCACCGGACGCCACTGCGACAGCATGCGGAACGCCTGTGGCTGGAAGGGCAGGAACTCGCTGTCGTTGCCCATCCAGTCGTTGGTGTAGCGCTCGTAGCCGCTGTCGGAGGAGTGCATGGCGACGAGGATGTCGTGCTCGACCACCTTCTCCCAGAACGGGTCGAACTCGGGCAGGCCGAACGAGCGCGAGCCCTTCCAACCGGGAACCGGCGCCGGACGGATCAGCACGGCGCGCGCCCCGCGCTCGACCACCCACTCGAGCTCCTCGATGGCCTTGTCGACGATCGGGAGGGTGATGACCGGCGTGGCGAAGATTCGGTCCTCGTAGTTGAACTGCCACGTCTCGTACATCCACTCGTTCAAGGCGTGGATCATCTCCGGGTCGTCCCGCATGCGCTCCTCGACCAGGCTGGCGAGGGTCGGGAACATGAGGGTGCGGTCGAGGCCCTGCTCGTCCATCAGCTCCGCCCGCGCCTCGGGCCCGCGGAAGGC
>DATDIY010000249.1:0-18451 GCA_036520815.1 Acidimicrobiales bacterium | reverse complement strand
CTCATCGGACCTGGACACTACTGCCACCGGCTCCGGGCCCGGCGCGTCCCGATCGGCCCCGATGGGCATAGCGCGGCCGACTCCGACGTTGCGCGAGCCAAGTAGACGACGTCGAGGAGCTCGAGTGAAGATCGCCATCAGCGGGGCCAGTGGCCTCATCGGAACGGCCCTGTCCTCATCGCTGCGGGCCGACGGGCACGACGTCATCCCGCTCGTGCGGCGACCGACCCGCATGGGCGAGACTGCCGTGCGCTGGGATCCCGCCGCCGGCACGATCGACGCCTCCGCCCTCGCGGGTGTCGACGCGGTGGTGAACCTGGCCGGAGCGGGCATCGGCGACAAGCGATGGACCGACGAGTACAAGCGACTGGTACTCGAAAGCCGCACCCTCAGCACCGGCCTCCTCGCCCGGACGATCGCGGAGTCCGACGAACGCCCGAAGGTGATGATCAGTGGGTCGGCCATGGGCATCTACGGCGACACCGGCGACACGTCGGTGACCGAGGCCTCGCCCACTGGTCGCGACTTCCTCGCCCAGGTGTGCGAGGCCTGGGAGGCCGCGGCGGCGCCTGCAGTCGAGGCCGGCATCCGCGTGCCGTTCCTCCGGACCGGGATGGTCCTGTCGAGCGACGGCGGGGCGCTGGCGAAGATGCTCCCCCTCTTCCGGTTCGGTGTCGGCGGGAAGATGGGATCGGGCCAGCAGTGGTGGAGCTGGATCAGCATCGACGACGAGGTCGCAGCCATCCGCTGGCTCCTCGACCACGACGTGAGCGGGCCGGTGAACGCCACCGCGCCGCACCCGGTCACCAACGCCGAGTTCACCTCGATCCTCGGACGGGTGCTGCACCGTCCGACCCTGATGCCGGTGCCGTCGTTCGGCCCCAAGGCGCTGCTCGGTGGGGAGCTGGCCGACTCGCTGCTCTTCACCAGCCAGAAGGTGCTCCCCGAGGTGCTCACGGCGTCAGGGTTCGACTTCGCCCACCCGACCCTGGAAGACGCCCTGCGCCACGTCCTCGACCGGCCCGCCGCCGCCTGAGAGGATCGAGCGGTGCCTTCCACCGCCCGACCCCGCCTGTCGTGGACTGCCGGGTGACCGCCGCGTCCGCCGGCACCGCCGGGAGCTGATGGCGGAGTGGGTGACCGTCTCGACGTGCTGGGGCCCCTCGGATGGGACGAGGAGTGGGCTCGAGAGCTGATGGCCGTCGACCCCGACGCCGAACCCGCCCGTGTGCTCCAGCACCATGGCGCCGGCCTCGTGCTGGGACTCGTCGACGGCGTCCGCCACCTCATGTTCACCCGCCGTCTGGTGCCCGAACCCACCGTGGGCGACTGGGTGGCGGTGACAGGCGACGAGGTCGTGGCCGTCCTCCCCCGGCGGTCGTTGCTGCGCCGCCGCGGCGCCCAGGAGAGCGGCGAGCAGCAGCTGGCCGCCAACGTCGACCGCCTCCTGCTCGTGTGCGGGCTCGACCGTCCGGTGAAGGACGGCCGCATCCAAAGGGGCACCGCCATCGCCCACGACGCGGGCGCCGAGCCGGTCGTGGTGCTCACCAAGTCGGCCGGACCCGACGCCGTCGACCCTGAGCAGGCCGCGGCCGAGGTCCGAGCCGGCAACCCCGGTGTGGCTGTCGTCGTCACATCGGTCAAGGAGGGCGTCGGGCTCCGGGAGCTCCAGGACCTGATCGCCGGCCGGTCGGTGGCCCTGCTCGGCGAGTCCGGTGCCGGCAAGTCGAGCATCGTCAACGCCTTGCTCGGGTCCGAGGTGGTCCTCACCGGTGAGGTCCGGGAGGGAGACTCCAAGGGCCGCCACACCACCACGACCCGGGAGCTGCACCTCCTCCCGGGCGACGGGGTGCTGATCGACACCCCCGGCATCCGCGAGGTGGGGCTGGTCACCGAGACCGACGCCGTCGAGGAGACCTTCCCCGAGATCGCCGAGGCGGCCGAGACCTGCCGCTTCAGCGACTGCGCCCACGAAGCCGAGCCGGGCTGTGCCATCAACGCCGGCATCGAGGCCGGCGAGCTCGACCCGACGCGGGTGGCCCGGTGGAAGTCCTTGCGCGAGGAGGTCGAGGCCGCGGCGCGACGCTCCAGCGCGGTCGAGCAGCGCCGGTACGAGCGCCAGTTCGGTCGCATGGTGAAGGACGCCCAGCGGCGAAAGGGACGGAAGTAGGGCTAGACGGACGCGAAGCCGGGTAAGGAACCGGCGGCCTCGGGCACGCTGCTCGCCGAGGGGATAAGAATGAGCCCGACGTTCGGGGGGACGTCGGTGTCAGCGAGCGACCAGGATCGGCCGAGGCCGATGCAGAGGGGGGTCGGTGATGGCACACCGGGTTTCGAGACGCACATGGTGGGCGGTCCTCGCCGCCATAGTGCTGGTCGCGCCGCTCGCGCTCGTCGGCTGCGGGAGCGACAGCAGTGGGACACCCACGCTGACCTGGTACATCAATCCCGACAACGGTGGTCAGGCCACGCTCGCCCAGGAGTGCAGCGACCAATCCGGCGGCGCCTACCGGATCAGCACCCAGGTCCTGCCGAACAACGCGAGCGACCAACGCGATCAGCTCCTCCGCCGCCTGGCCGCCGGTGACTCCTCCATCGACCTCATGAGCCTCGATCCGGTCTTCGTGGCCGAGTTCGCCAACGCCGGCTACCTCATGCCCATCACCGACCAGGGCGAGGTGGACGACCTCACCGCCGATGTCCTGCCCGCCGCCCTCGAGGCTGCGTACTGGGACGACCAGCTCGTCGCCGCCCCGTTCTGGGCCAACACCCAGCTGCTCTGGTTCCGAACGTCGGTCGCCCAGGCCGCCGGTGTCGATCCCACGGCCGAGGACTTCACCTGGGAGGACATGATCGAGGCCGCCGAGAGCCAATCGAAGACCATCGCCGTCCAGGGCAACCGCTACGAGGGCTACATGGTGTGGATCAATGCGCTGGTGGAGTCCGCCGGCGGACAGATCCTCGAGAACCCCGAGGCCGGCGACGAAGCCACTCCGTCCATGGCCGGTCAGGCCGGCGACGTCGCCGCCGACATCGTCGGGGAGCTGTCGCGATCGTCGGCCGCACCTCCCGGGTTGAGCACCGCCACCGAGGAGGAGGCTCGTTCCACCTTCCAGGGCGCCAGTGGAGGCTTCATGGTGAACTGGCCCTACATCTACGCCGCCGCCAAGTCGGCGGTGACGGCCGGTGGCCTCGAGCAGTCCGTCGTCGACGACATCGCCTGGGCCCGCTACCCGAGGGCGGACGCGGGGGAGCCGAGCAAGCCGCCGCTCGGTGGCATCAACCTCGGCATCGGCGAATTCTCGAAGAACCAGGCCGAGGCCCTCGATGCGGTGAAGTGCATCACCTCGGTCGAGAACAACGCCCAGTACATGGTCGAGTCCGGCAACCCCGCCGCTCGGGCCGCCGCCTACGACGACCCGGCGGTGCAGGAAGCGTTCCCCATGGCCGACCTGATCCGCGAGTCCATCGCCGACGCCGGTCCCCGACCGATCACCCCGTACTACGGCGACGTGTCCAGCTCGGTGCAGCGGGTCTGGCATCCAGCAGCAGGCGTTCAAGCGCCGCAGACCCCCGAAGAGACCGACAGCTACATGGCCGATGTCCTGAGCGGGAAGCGGTTGCTGTGAGCGCCGCCGATCGTCCGGGCTGCCGAGTGCGGAGGTGCGCCGGATGACCGTCCTGGACACGCCCGCCGCCGTTCCCGCCGAACCGGCGACGAACGGCGGACCCAAGCCCCAGGTGTCCGACCGCCTGCGCCACGAGCGACGGTTGGGGTGGCGGCTCTCGGCCCCCGCCTTCATCGTCATGATCCTGGTGACGGCCTATCCGCTCGGTTACGCGGTGGTGCTGTCCCTGTTCAAGTACCGCCTCACCGACCCCGACGCCCGAGAGTTCATCGGCCTCCAGAACTACGTCACAGTGCTCAGCGATCCGATCTGGTGGTCGTCGTTCGTGACGACGGCGATCATCACAGTGGTCAGTGTGGCCATCGAGCTGGTCCTCGGCTTCGGCTTCGCCTGGGTGATGTACCGCATCGTGAGGGGTCGGGGGTTCGCCCGCACCGCGATCCTCGTTCCCTACGGCATCATCACGGTGGTCTCGGCATTCGTCTGGCGCTATGCCTTCCAGCTCGACTCGGGGTTCGTGAACCAGTGGCTCGGGCTCGAGGACTTCAACTGGTTCGGCGAGCGGTGGTCGTCGCTGGTCGTGATCACGCTGTCGGAGATCTGGAAGACGACACCGTTCATCTCGCTGCTGCTCCTCGCCGGCCTCGTGCAGGTGCCGGAGGACATGCTGGAGGCGGCCAAGGTCGACGGTGCCAGCGCTTGGCAGCGCCTCTGGAAGGTGGTGCTGCCCAACATGAAGGCGGCGATCATGGTCGCCGTGCTCTTCCGCACGCTCGATGCCTGGCGGATCTTCGACAACCCGTTCGTGATGACGGCCGGTGCCAACGACACCGAGACCCTGTCGATCCTGGCCTACCGCCAGAACGTGACCCTGGTGAACCTGGGCGCAGGCTCGGCGATATCGGTACTGCTCTTCTTCACCGTCGTGGTCATCGCCTTCATCTTCATCAAGGGATTCAAGACCGATCTGTCACAGGTGAGGGGTGATCGCTGATGGACGGACGCAAGACGAGCCATTGGTGGACCTTCTGGGGCCTGCTCATCGTCGTCTGGGCCGCATTCCCGTTGCTCTGGATGGTGTCGCTGTCGTTCAAGAGCCCCGCCACCTTCCGCACGAGCAGCGGCTTCTGGCCCGAGGACTGGACCTGGGACAACTACAGCACCGTGTTCGACGACGAGCTGTTCACGTCGGCCCTGCGGAACTCGTTCGGCATCGCCATCATCGCCACGGTGCTGTCGGTGATCATCGCCATGTTCGCCGCCTATGCAATCGCACGCCTCGACTTCAAGGGCAAGAAGCTCCTCCTGTCCATGGCACTGGGGATCGCCATGTTCCCGGTGGCCGCCCTGGTCGGTCCGCTGTTCAACATGTGGCGCGGCCTCGGCATCTACGACACCTGGATCGGGCTGATCATCCCCTACCTGACCTTCGCCCTGCCGCTGTCGATCTGGACGATGTCGGCGTTCTTCCGCCAGATCCCCTGGGAGATGGAGCAGGCGGCCCAGGTCGACGGGGCGACCGCCTGGCAGGCCTTCCGCAAGGTGATCATCCCCCTCGCCGCGCCGGGGGTCTTCACCACCGCCATCCTCACGTTCTTCTTCTGCTGGAACGAGTTCCTGCTGGCGACGTCGCTCACCTCGACCGACCGGGCCCGCACCGTGCCCGCCGCCCTGTCCTTCTTCACCGGGGCCTCGCAGTTCGAGTCGCCGGTGACCGCCATCATGGCCGCCTCGGTCGTCGTCACGATCCCCGTGGTCATCCTCGTCCTGCTGTTCCAGCGCCGCATCGTCGCCGGGCTGACGTCCGGTGCTGTCAAGGGCTGACCCCTCTCCTCCTGACCACCGCAAGGAGCCTCGATGGCCGAGATCACCCTCAAGAACATCGTCAAGACCTACGGCGACGGTTTCCCCGCCGTGAACGACGTCAGCCTCGACATCGCCGACGGCGAGTTCATGATCCTGGTCGGCCCGTCGGGCTGCGGGAAGTCCACCCTGCTGCGGATGATCGTCGGTCTGGAGGACATCACCTCCGGCGACATGCTCATCGGCGGCAACCGGGTGAACGACAAGGCCCCGAGGGACCGCAACCTGGCCATGGTGTTCCAGAACTACGCGCTGTACCCGCACCTGAGCGTGTTCGAGAACATCGCCTTCCCGCTGCGTCTCCGCAAGACCCTCTCGAACGACGAGATCAAGGAGAAGGTCGAGAAGGCAGCCGCCACCCTCGAGCTCACCGAGCACCTCGACCGCAAGCCCTCCAACCTCTCGGGCGGCCAGCGCCAACGGGTGGCCATGGGACGGGCGATCGTGCGCGATGCCGACGCCTTCCTGTTCGACGAGCCGCTGTCGAACCTCGACGCCAAGCTGCGCGGCCAGATGCGCACGGAGATCCTGCGCATGCAGCGCAGGATGGGCATCACCACGGTGTACGTCACCCACGACCAGACCGAGGCGATGACCCTCGGCGATCGGGTCGCCCTCCTGCGCAAGGGCATCCTCCAGCAGGTGGCGACACCCCGTGAGCTGTACGAGCAGCCGGTGAACATGTTCGTCGCCGGGTTCATCGGCTCACCGCCGATGAACTTCGTGCCGGCGCAGATGGACGGAACCACCATGAAGTTGCCGTTCGTGTCGTTCGACGTGCCCGTCGGGCTCCGCGGTGCCATCGGCGACCGTGAGTGGGTCATGGTCGGCATCCGGCCCGAGCGCTTCGAGGACGTCGACCTGATCGAAGAGGGCAAGGTCTCCGACGGCGTGACCTTCGACGGGAAGATCGACGTGGTCGAGTGGCTCGGGAACGAGCAGTACGCCTACCTCCCCTACGAGCTGCCCCAGATCCGGGTGGAGGGTCTGGAGGAGATCGAGGACGACCTCGGCGGCGAGACCATGCAGCCCCAGCTGGTCGTGGCCCTCGACCCGGCCAGCAAGATCGCGGACGGCACCACGGCGAAGATCTGGTTCGACCCGAGTCGGCTCCACGTCTTCGACATGGCGTCGGGCGAGAACCTGTCGCTCACCGTGCCCGCCCAGAGCTGACCCGAACGGGCACGGTGCCCGCCCTGGAAGTGCGTCTGCGGGCGACGTCGCCGGAGCTGCTGTCGCTCCCCTGGCGTGTACCGCTCGCCGACTGGGACCCGACTCGCGTCGCCTTCCGGGACATACCAGTGGGGCCGAGCCGCCACCTCGTCCGGTTCGTCGACGCCGACCGCCGCCTGTGGGCCCTCAAGAGCCTGCCCAGGCGCGTCGCTCAGCGGGAGTTCGACGTGCTGCGGGTGATGGAGACGCGGTCGCTCGCCGCGGTGCGACCGGCCGGCATCGTCGTACAGCCCCAGGACGACGACGCCGTGCTCGTGACCCACTACCTCCAGCGCTCCTGGCAGTACCGCAGACTGCTGATGCGCGTGGCCCCCGACGCCACCGCTCATCGTTCGCGGCTGTTCGACGGGATCGCGTCCCTCCTCCTCGACCTCCACCGCAACGGCGTCTACTGGGGCGACTGCTCCCTGGCCAACACCCTGTTCACGAGGGACGGGCAGGTCATCCAGGCCTGGATGGTCGACGCCGAGACCGCCGAGGTGCATCCCTCGCTGAGCGACGGTCAGCGCCGGGCCGACCTCGACATCATGGTGGAGAACGTCGCCGGTGGACTGCTCGACGTGGCCGCCCGACGGGGTGAGTTCGACGGCGGCGTCGAGCGGGCCTTCGCCGAGGCGACGAGCGTCGCCAACCGCTACACCGAGCTCTGGGACCTGCTCCACCTCGAGCCGACCGTCGATGCCGGCGCCACCGACACCGTGACAGCACGGGTCCGCGACCTCGAGTCGTTCGGGTTCGCGGTCGATGAGGTCCGCCTCGAGTCCGACGGCGACGACGAGACCCTCCGGCTGCGGGTCGATGTCGCTGGACGACGCTTCCACGCCGAGCAGCTCCGGGCGCTCACCGGCCTCGACGTCGGTGAGGGTCAGGCCCGGGTTCTGCTCAGCGACCTGCGCGACCTGCGAGCGCGCTGGGAGCAGGACCTCGGCCACCACGTTCCCGAGGCGATCGCCGCCCGACGGTGGATGCTCGAGGTGTTCACCCCCGGCGTGGAGCGCGCTCACGCCGCCCTCTCCGGGCACGGCGACCCCGTCCAGGCCTACTGCGACCTGCTCGAGGTGCGGTGGCTGCTCAGCGAGCAGGCCGGCAACGACGTCGGAGACGACCGAGCCCTCGACGCCCTCGCCCGGCGCCACACGCCGGGTGGCTCGGCGGCCGAAGTGTCCTTCGTGGAACTGCCGACCGAGGAGCTGCCGGCTCTCACGCCCGAGCTGCTCGAGGAGCTCGGACAAGAGCCGCCGCCCGAACTCCCTTGACCTCGAGTCGGGTGGAGGTCCTAGGTTCGACCCCTGCTGGTCGCCGACCCTCGCGGAACGGGCGCGACCGGTTGCGATGAGTCCGCCTCGGGCCGGGAGTCCACACCACCATGAGCACGATGCAACCAAACCCCGAGCTGGCGGTCGAAGCCCGCGGCCTGGTCAAGGCGTTCGGAGACACCCGGGCGGTCGACGGCGTCGACCTGCTGGTCCCGACCGGCGCCGTGTACGGCGTCCTCGGCCCGAACGGCGCCGGCAAGACGACCGCCATCCGCATGCTCGCCACGCTCCTCGTCCCCGACGGGGGCACCGCCCACGTGTTCGGCCACGACGTGGCCCGCCAGCCCGAAGCAGTCCGCTCGTGCGTGAGCCTCACCGGCCAGTTCGCCTCCATCGACGAGGACCTCACCGGAGCGGAGAACCTGGTCCTGTTGTCCCGTCTGCTCGGCTTCAGCCGCAAGGACGCGAGATCTCGAGCCGCCGAACTGCTCGCCGCCTTCGGGCTCGACGAGGCGGCCGAACGACAGGTGAAGAAGTTCTCCGGCGGCATGCGTCGACGCATCGACATCGCAGCCAGCATCGTGGTGGCCCCCCGGCTGCTGTTCCTCGACGAGCCGACCACGGGCCTCGACCCGCGCAGCCGCAACCAGGTCTGGGACATCGTCCGGGCCCTCGTCGCCGACGGCACCACGGTCCTACTCACCACCCAGTACCTCGAAGAGGCCGACCAGCTGGCCGATCGCATCGCGGTGATCGACCACGGCAAGGTCATCGCCGAGGGCACCAGCGCCGAGCTGAAGTCCTCGGTCGGCTCCGGTGCCGTGCACGTGCGCCTGGTCGACCCTTCCGACCGCGCCGAGGCCCAGCGGCTCCTCACCGGCACGCTCGACGCCACCGTCCTGCTCGAACCGGAGCCGGTCGCCCTGTCCGCCCGCCTCAACCTCGAGGGCACCGATCGAGAGGTCACGATGCGGGTGTCCGACGCCCTCGCCGAGCTCGCACGGGCCGGCATCGCGGTGTCGGACTTCTCGCTCGGTCAGCCCAGCCTCGACGAAGTGTTCCTCGCCCTCACCGGGCACCACGCCGAATCCGAGACCGACGCCGAGGAGGCGCTGGCATGAGCTCCGCCCCGACCAGCACCCCGATCCCCGAGACCGAGTTCGTCCTCGACGACGACGCCATCACCGCCGTCCTCTCGTCGTCGAGCCGACCGGCGCGGCCCGGGCCCGTCGCCGCCTCGTTGACGTTCGGGTGGCGGGCCATGCTGAAGATCCGCCACGTCCCCGAGCAGCTGTTCGACGTGACCATCTTCCCGGTGATGCTCACACTCACCTTCACCTACCTGTTCGGCGGGGCCATCGCCGGTTCGACCGAGGACTACCTCCAGTTCCTGCTGCCGGGCATCCTCGTGCAGACCGTCGTGTTCACCACGATCTACACGGGCGTCACCCTCAACACCGACATCCAGCGAGGCGTGTACGACCGGTTCCGCTCGATGCCGGTCTGGCGTCCCGCTCCGCTCGTCGGCGCTCAGCTCGGCGACGCCGTGCGCTACACGATCGGTTCCATCGTGGTCATCGTGCTCGGACTGATCCTCGGGTTCCGACCCGACGGTGGACCGGCGGGAGTGGTGGCCGCCGTGGTCCTGCTGTTGATCTTCTCGTTCGGCCTGGGCTGGATCTTCACTTTGCTCGGCCTGGTCATGCGCACCCCGAACGCGGTCATGAGCACCGGGATGATGATCCTGTTTCCGCTCACCTTCGCCAGCAACGTCTACGTCGACCCGTCGACCATGCCGTCGTGGCTCCAGACCGTCGTCGACCACAATCCGATCACCCGGATGACCACCGCCACACGCGGACTGATGGCGGGCGACGTGCAGGTCGACCAGATTCTGTGGGTGCTCGCCGCCGCGGCGGCGCTCACCCTCGTGTTCGCCCCGATCACGATGCGCCGCTACCGCACCATCACCTGATCGGATTCGAGGGGATCAGGCCTCGAGGGCGCGGATGGCGGTGACGATCTCCTCGACCGGACGGAAGGTGAGCCCGGCCGTGGCCCGGTGCACCCAGCGCACCGTCCCGGCGGCGTCGATCACGACCACGGACCGCCGGTAGAAGCCAACCGGCCCGAGCACGCCGTAGGCGCGACCGACCTCCTTGCCCGCATCCGAGAGCAGCGGGAAGGCGAAGCCCCCGTTCGCCTCGGAGAACGCCTCGTGGGCGGCGACGGACTGCGGGCTGAGGGCCAGGACCTGGGCGCCGAGCTCGGCGAACGAAGCGATGTCGTCGGTGTATGAGCGCAGCTGGACGGTGCAGATCGGCGAGTTGTCGGCCGGGTAGAACACCAGCACCACCGGCTCCCCGCGGAACTCAGCGAGCGAGTAGGGCCGCTGGCCGGCGTCGGTGCCATCGGTACCGTCGAGGGTGAAGTCAGGGGCCTGGTCGCCGACGGAGATCACGGGCGGGTGGTGTCGGTCCTCGGGGTCCGGCCCGACGGTCGGGCCTCGGTGCGGAGCATGGACGCGAACTCCTCGACCTGGGCGAGCTGCTCGCGCAAGCGCTCACAGCGCTGGTCGGCGGCAGCGGCGTACATCGCCACCCGGTCCCGCAGCTCCCGGGCCTCGGCGGCGTCGTCGCAGCTCGCCAACCGATCGCGGGCCTGCAGGAGCTCCTTCATCTGCTCGAGCGTGAACTCGAGGGGCTTCATGTGCTTCACCAGGCGGAGCCGGTCGATGTCGGCCTCGGTGTAGAGACGGAACCCCCCTGTGCTGCGACCCGACGGTGGCACCACCCCGACCTCGTCGTAGTGGCGGATCGTGCGCAGCGACAGGCCTACGATCTCGGCCACCTCGCCGATCTGGTGGAGGGCGCCGTTCTCGTCGCGCTCGTCGGTCATGCACACGGCTCCTCAGGACAGACCCACCGCCACAACTCTTCCCTAACGTAAGGGTAGTGTTTGACTCGGCGGCGATGGACACGCGCCGCCATCTTGCCCCCCGGAACCGGTCCGGGCGAGCACAGACGACAAGGAGCGCCTTCGACGTGAGGATCTCGGTGGTCACCCCCACCCTCGAGAGTGCCCACTTCCTGCGCACGTGCGCTGCCTCGATCCGCATGCAGTCCGCTCCCGGGCTGGAGGTGGAGCACATCGTCGTCGACAGCGGAAGCACCGATGGGACCGCCCAACTGGCGAGCGAGCTGGGATGCACCGTGCGCTCCGTAGAACCGGGCACTGGCATCTTCGCCGCCACCAACATCGGCACGAGAGCGTCCGACGGCGACCTCGTGGGCTACCTCGGCGCCGACGACGTGTTGTTCCCCGGCGCCCTCGACGCCGTCGGGCGCACCTACCACCGATCGGGCCGCCGCTGGGTCACCGGCTCCTACCACTGGGTCGACGAGCAGTTCCGACCTCTCGGCACCCTCGCCGCCCCGCCCCAGTGGCTCACCTCTGAGCTGCATGCGTCGCTCGGATGGTCGTTCATCTGCCACATGGCCACGTACTTCGAGCGGTCGCTGTTCGACGAGATCGGTGGCTTCGATCCGGCGTATCGGGCGTCCGGTGACTACAAGTTCTTCACCGAGGCACTGCACCGCACCCCGTTCGCCCGCGTGGCCCAGCCGGTGGCCGCCTTCCGCCGCCACGGCGCCAACGTCTCCATGGTCGATCCGGCCGTCGTCACCGAATCCCAGCTCGTGACCAACGAGTACGGCCCGTCGCGGCACTCCCAGCGCCTCGCCTACCAGGCGTGGATGAAGGCCTACGTGAACCTCCGCAACCCGATGTGGGCCTACCGGAAGCGACGCCCCCTCCCCGCGGTGACGTCGCTCGAGCCGGCCCGCCCCGCCACCAAAGCGGCGTAGCACCACCGCCGGTCGCACTGCCCGACAGGGACGATGTCCCCGGTCGTCACAGCTACGTGTCGGCGCTCGCCGGTCGGACGTGCCTCAGCGGCACGCTGTGCTCACCCTCACAGCGAGGCCAGCGGGCGTGGACCCAACCGTCCTCGACTCGGGTAACGATGCCGACGTCTCCACGCACGATCATGTCGTCGAACACACCGCGCTCGAGGTACTCAACCCGGTCACCAGCAGCAATCGGGTGCTGATGCTCACTCATCCGGGGATGCTACCGACGTCCCCGAACGCCGGCTCTCGGCCTCAGACGTCGATCGTCGCCATCAGGTCGTCGGGGATATCAAAGTTGGCGTAGACGTCTTGGACGTCGTCGTTGTCCTCGAGGGCGTCGATGACCCGAAGGACGGCCTTGGCCGCCTCCGCCGAGTCGAGCAGGACCTCGGTGCTCGAGACCATGGTGGTGTCGGCCGAGTCGAACGCCATCCCGGCCTCCTCGAGGGCCGTGCGCACCGCTGGCAGGTCGTGCGGAGCACACGTGAGGCGCCACGTGTCGCCCTCGTCGACCAGGTCCTCGAGCCCGGCGTCGAGGGCGGCGAGCATCACGTCGTCCTCCTCGTTGCTGCGGGGAAGGATCACGACGCCCTTGCGCTCGAACTGCCACGACACCGCACCCGGCTCTGCGATCGACCCGCCGTTCTTCTTGAGGGCGGTGCGGATGTCGCTGCCGGTGCGGTTGCGGTTGTCCGTGAGGACGTCGATGAGCACCGCCACCCCGTGGGGGGCGTAACCCTCGTAGGTGATCTGCTCGTAGATGACGCCCTCGAGGTCGCCGGTGCCGCGCTTGATGGCCTTCTCGATGGTGTCGAGCGGCACCGACGCGCTGCGGGCCTTCTGGTACATCGTGCGCAGGGTCGGGTTCATGTCGGGGTCTCCCCCACCCTCACGGGCAGCGACCTCGACCTGGCGGATGAGCTTGGCGAAGAGCTTGCCGCGCGCCTTGTCCGCGGCGCCCTTCTTGTGCTTGATCGTGGCCCACTTGGAATGGCCGGACATCTAGGTCCCCCTTCGGAACAGCGCGGACCCCGACAGCGTGGCGGACCAGCCGCTCACCCTGCCAGCCCCCGCAGGAACAGCTCGTGCACCCGTAGGTCAGGTGAGAGCTCGGGATGGAACGCAGTGACGAGAACGCGGCCTTGACGGCAGGCGACCGGCCGCGTCTCGATCTCGGCCAGCACCTCCACGTCAGGTCCGACCGACTCGACGACGGGCGCCCGGATGAACACGGCGTGCACCGGCGCCTCGGGGAGGCCGACGACGTCGAGGTCGGCCTCGAAGGAGTCGACCTGGCGGCCGAAGGCGTTGCGCCGCACAGCGATGTCGATCACCCCGAAGCAGCGCTGATCGGCCCGACCGTCGAGGACGTCGCTGGCCAGCAGGATCATGCCGGCGCACGTGCCGAGGGCAGGCAGCCCCGCTGCCAGACGCTCGGAGAGCGGATCGAACAGGCCGTTGGCGTCGAGCAGCTTCGACATCGTGGTCGACTCCCCGCCAGGGAGGATCAGACCGTCGATCCCCTCGAGGTCAGCGGCGCTGCGAACCTCGACGGCCGTCGCGCCGAGCCGCTCGACCGCACGGGCGTGGAGCGCCACCGCGCCCTGCAGGGCGAGCACGCCCACTCGGACGCCGCCCACCTGGGGGCTCCGATCGCTCAGCGGACACGACGACGACCTCGAGGTCGGTCGGAACGGGTGGAACTCACCAGCCGCGGTCGGCGAGCTTGGTGTCGAGGGTGCCGATCTCGAGTCCGGGCATGGCGGCCCCGAGGCCGCGGCTCACCTTGGCCAGGATCTCGGGATCGCGGAAGTTGGTGGTGGCCTCCACGATGGCCTTGGCCCGGGTCGAGGGATCGTCGCTCTTGAAGATGCCCGAGCCGACGAAGACCGCCTCGGCGCCGAGCTGCATCACCAGGGCGGCGTCGGCCGGGGTGGCGATGCCACCAGCGCAGAACATCGGCACGGGCAGCACACCCGTCTCGGCGATCTCCTGCACGAGCGGCAACGGCGCCTGGAGGTTCTTGGCCCAGTCGAACAGCTCGGCGGAGTCGGCCTGGGTGACCTTGCGGATGTCGCCGAGGATCGTGCGCAGGTGGCGGACGGCCTCGACGATGTTGCCGGTGCCCGCCTCGCCCTTGGAGCGGATCATGCAGGCGCCCTCGGAGATGCGACGCAGGGCCTCGCCGAGGTTGGTGGCGCCGCACACGAACGGGACCGTGAAGGCCCACTTGTCGATGTGGTGGCGCTCGTCGGCCGGGGTGAGCACCTCGGACTCGTCGACGTAGTCGACGCCGAGGGCCTGGAGGATCTGGGCCTCGACGAAGTGCCCGATCCGGGCCTTGGCCATGACCGGACTGGTGGTGACGGCCTTGATCCCCTCGATCATCTCGGGGTCGCTCATGCGGGCCACGCCACCGTCGCGGCGGATGTCGGACGGAACGCGCTCGAGCGCCATCACCGCCACCGCGCCGGCGTCCTCGGCGATGCGCGCCTGCTCCGGGTCGACGACGTCCATGATGACGCCGCCCTTGAGCATCTCGGCCAGGCCGCGCTTGACCAGCTGCGTCCCTGTCTCGCGAGCGACGAGGCCGTCGCTGAACTGATCTGCCATGGCGCCGAGTCTACGGGCGGCGCAGTCGTGCCGACGAAGCAGAACCGGCGCTGCGGCCTCTCAACGGCGTACGGCGAGGAAGGCGTCGGCGGTCGGCTGGTCGATGAGGTCGACCGGCGCGCCGATGCGGGGCAGTGCCACCCAGGTGCGGCCCGGGGTCAGAGGGATCGGAGCCCCGGCGGCGTCGAGCAGCCTCACCGGCTCGTTCGCGGTGGGCCGCACCCACCGTCCGGGGATCATGGCTCCGGCGGTGAACACCATGGCATCGCCCTCCCCCACCGTGAACGCCTGGGGTGAGGTCCGGTCGGCGGCGCTGATCCCGTACGGCGTCTTGAGCACCACGACGTTCTGGGGCGCGACCTGGGGGCCGTCGGAGTCGACGAAGGCGCTGGCCGGCTGATCGTTCTGGCTGTCGATCTGGAAGCGGTCCCAGGCCTTGCGCTCGGCGTCCCAGGCGTAGGTGACCCTGGCAAACGAGGTGAACACGATGCTGACCCCTGCGACGGGGATGGCGCCGGCGGGCAACGGGTCGTCCTCAGCCCGGTAGGTGAAGATGGGAGCGGGCGCACCCTGCTCCTGCACGCCGACGAGGTCGAACAGCTGCCCGGGGTGCACGTACAGGTTGTAGGGCTGCCTGCGATCGTCGGACCGGTAGTACGCGGGCGTCGCGACGTTCACGGACGCGTCGGTGAGCAGCCCGGCGCGCTGGGCGTCGAGGATCTGGTTGGTGACGATCGGGTTCCCGCCGCTCCACGCGAACACGGGCTTGGAGAGCTGGGCGACGATGTCGACGTCGCTCGAGCGACCAGACCGGACGTTGCCGACGACCTCGGGGATCTCGGAGTGGAACACCGAGGCCAGGCGGGTGACCCCCTCGACCTCCTCCTCGAACACGATGTCGGCCCGGGCGAGGCCGGTCTGAGGCCGGGAGTTGATGCCGTTGTCGACCTTCACGACGACGGCGGCATGATCGCCGGCGGCGGCGGCGTCGATGGTGGCCACACCGGTGAGCGGGTAGGTGGACAGCACCAGCGTGGTGGTGGTCTCGGGCACCGTCGTCTCCGGCGGGGCCACGTCGTCGTCGCCCGAGCAGGCGAACGCGACGGGAGCCAACGCCAGGACGGCGACGAGGACGAGGGTGGCGGAGCGGCGGTTTCTCATAGGAGTCGGAGCGCCTCGATGCGCAGGTCGAGCATTGGTCGGGCCGGCATGCCGGGAACCGCGGCACCGGGATCCGCGATCCAGAGGTGGGCGGTGGTCGGGTCGGGTCGGAGAAGGGCGGTGCCGACCCGCTGCATCTGCTCGAGGGCGTTGACGAGCCCCGGCGGATAGCGGGTGAGCGAGGCAGCGCTGCGGTCGAGGACCAGATCGTGGTCGCTGTCGGCGACCGACCGGTAGCCGGCGGCGAGGAGGCCGCCGAAGGGGCGAACCAGTAGGGCACCCGGGCCGCCGGCGGCGAGGGTCATCGCCGGTCGGGCGATCGCGTCGACCGCCACGGTGGCGGCAGGGAGCTGGCCCTGGCGCAGCTCGGCGAACCCCCTCGCCACGACCGACTCGAGCTGGATGCGATCGAGGGCGGCCAACAAGCCGGTGGTCACCACCATCGCCGCCTGATCGGGGCGCTCTCCCACCACGAGGAGGTTGGCGCCCGGATCGTCGACCACGAACAGGTCGGGGACGGGGACGCCACTCGTCGTCGAGAGACCCTCGGCCAGGTTCACGAACCGGGCGTGGGCGGCCCGGTCGAACGGGCCGGCACCGATGCGGGCGAGCACCCGGTCGCGGACGCCTGTCGTGAGGGTATGGGCCCGCACCCAGACCGCAACGGCAGTCAGGACCAGGCCGACGACGAGTCCGACAGGCCCGAACACCACGAAGAACAGGACGGAGACGACGAGGCCGAAGGCCGCCAGCGGCACCACCGCTGCAGCCAGGAGCAGTCGCGTGCTGGGCGGGTGCTCGGTGGTGGCGGTCACACAGGTCTTTCCGAGGGGCGGCGGGACGAGCGAGAGCCTACCGGCCGTCCATCGCCCGCTCGTAGATCTCCACGTAGACCTGGGCCAGGCGGTCCATGGAGAACTCCGACGCCCGCTGCTCCCCGGACGCCACCAGGCGCGACGACAGCTCCCGATCGGTGAGCACCCTGCGCAGGGCGTCGGCCAGGGCGTGGGGGTCGCCTGGCGGCACGAGGACCGCATCGCGCCCGGACTTGGCGACGTTGGCGTAGCCAGGCAGGTTCGTGGCCACGACCGCGGTCGACGCCGCCATCCCCTCCAGCAACACGACACCGAAGGACTCCCCGCCGAGCGAGGGGGCGCAGAACACGTCGGCTCCCTTCAGCCGCTCGATCTTCTCGGTGTCAGAGATGCGGCCCAGCCACTCGATGCGCACATCACCGGCGACCTTCTGACGCAACGCCGCCGTCTCCGGCCCGTCGCTCCCGATCCACAACCGGACCGACGCCGGGAGCTCTCCCATGGCCTCGAGCAGGACCGCCAGGCCCTTCCGTGGCTCGTGGCGACCGAGGAAGAAGATCGTCGGGCGATCGGTCGGCCACGTTCCCGCCTTGGCGTAGGGCACCAGCTCGACTCCGTTGAAGACCTGCTCGTAGGTACCTCCCACCGCCTGGCGAGCCATGTCGCGCGCCTCGTCCGAGACCGCGCAGCGCACGTCGATCTTGCGTGCGAGCCAGCGGGCGACCGGGTTCAGCCACCGGTAGGCCGCGATCTGGCCGGCGGCGTGGAAGGTGCCCACGATCGGCTGGGACTTGAACAACAGCGCCGTCTGGGTGACCCCGGGGGCGATCGGCTCGTGGATGTGCAGGACGTCGAAGCGCTCGTCGCGGAGCGCCCGGATGGTGCGCAGCTGGGCCGACGCATCGGGCGCGATCGGAGCCATGGACCCGTTCGCCGCGGTGGGAAGGCTGTCGCCCAGAGGGGTCACGCCCGAGTCGGGCGGCGGACCGTCGCACGGGCCGAGCACTCGGGCCTCGTGGCCGAGCTGGCGCAGCGCCCGGGCCAGCCCGAGGACTTGTCCCTGCACACCCCCGGGAAGGGTGAGGCTGTAGGGACAGACGAGGCCGACCCTCACCGCTCAGGCCCCCGGGTCGGGACGGGCCGACGGCCCCACCGCCGGCCGAGGATGGGGCTTGCCGATCGCCTCGAGCGCGTCGTAGTCGCTCGGCCAGTTGGGCTGCTGGAGGTGCCACTGTTCCGGGGCCAGTCGGATGAGGCCCTCGAGCCTCCGGGCCAGATCGCCCGTCACCCGGGCCACGTCGGCTCGCAGGCGGCCCTGGCGCTCGATCGGGACCGGCGCCTGCACGATGGCGTGGTTGCCGTGACGTCCGTCGAAGTAGCAGCCCACGGGAACCAGCGGCGTGCCCGTGCGCAGGGCGAGGGTGGCCGGACCCGCCGGCAAGGTGGTCGTCTCGCCGAAGAACTCGAGCTCGACGCCGTCGCCGAGGATGTCACGGTCGGACAGGAGGCACACCACATGGCCCTCCTTCAACGACCGCAGGATCTCCGAGCCGGCGGACGGGCCGAGCGGGACGATGTTCATGCCGAGGTCGCGACGGAAGCCGGCGAAGAAATCGAACAGCGCCGGCGGCTCGACCGGTTCCACGACCACCGTGACGGTGAGCCCCACCACCTGGGTGAGCCAGAACCCGGCCCACTCCCAACCCCCCAGGTGGGGCAGCACCAGGATGACCCCCTGGCCCTGCTCGATCGGCTCGGCGATGTGACGGAACCCCTCGACGGCGAAGCCGAAGTCGACCTCCTCGGGAGTCAGCTGCGGGAGCCGGAAGCTGTCGACCCAGTAGCGGGCGTAGCTGTCGAAGGTGGCGTCGACGGCGCGATCGAGCGCGACACCGGAGAGACCGGGCCGAGCCCGGCAGAGATGGCGGGCGACGAGCATGCGGCGCTCGGCAGACGCCGCCGCCGCCGCC